>JANPIJ010000211.1:0-14556 GCA_031424955.1 Ferruginibacter sp.
GTGCATCCAATGCCACACCGTCAATTACAAACAAGGGACTGTTGTTACCGAATGTACTGATACCCCTGATTTTAATCTGTACAAAACCGCCTGGTTCACCAGACCCCTGCACCGTAACACCTGCAGCCTGGCCCTGTAATAATTTGGCCACATCATAAGAGGCTGTCTTTTTAGCATTTTCCACATTCACCACCGATACCGAACCCGTCATGTCTTTTTTCCGAACGGTTCCATAAGCTACTACCACCAGGTCATCCATCGTGGTAGAAGTAGTATTCAGCGCCACCGAAACCCTTGTTTGTTTGTTCACCTTTATCTCCCTGGTTTCATAACCAATAGAAGAAATAACAATGGTTTGGTCTGGTGTGGCATCAATGCTAAAATTACCGGCAACATCGGTCACGGTAGTTTTTTTAGTTTGTTTAATCACCACGGTAGCACCCGCCAACGGCTCATTCTGTTTACCGGTTACTGTTCCTGAAATCTTCGCAGACTGGGCCTTTAACTGGCCGGGTAATAGCTGTAGCAATGCCATTACCAAAATGCAGGATGCTTTGATCAACATCCGATGCAATTGTTTTTTCATATAGCTTGTTTTTGGTTTTGAATAATTATTATTGGTGACCATGAATTGGATACCGGATACTTGATACTGGATACTGGATACCGGATACTGGATACTGGATAACAGATACCCAATATTGCAGGAACTAATACTCCATTATCAATATTGTTTTTTATATCTCAAAATCATCTTTGTATTTCAAATGTTACCTTCTGTTTATTTGGAATTTGCAAGTCAATTTTGTCAATCGTTCTATGTTGTAAAGCGTATCGTTACTACAGTGTAAAAGTGATAATTATATTTTTACCGCTCCCTCCATATCGTATCATTGTTTCATCAAAAACTCTCAATATTTTTATTAAGTGATGGATTTCTTTTATAAACAATGTTATTTGTAAAAAAGATTATTCTTTTAGGTATTCGTTTATCTTTATAGGCTTCTTAAACTTTGATTGGTGAACTTTAAAACTTGCATACTTGCTATCCTCGTCTTTTTTTCCGGCCAACTTTCCGGTCAGTCTTACTACTTCCGGCATTACCAGGTAGAGAACGGCCTTAGTAACAATGCCACCATTTGCAGCCTGCAGGATAGCAAGGGCTTTTTATGGTTTGGTACCAAAGATGGGCTAAACAGGTTTGATGGTTATTCATTCAAAATTTTCAGAAATTCGCCGGACGATCCGGGAAGCATCGGCAACAATTTTATTCATAGCCTTTTTGAAGATACAACCGGCATAGTATGGGTTGGAACAGAAAATGGCTTGTACAGGTATGATGCCGTTATAGAAAAATTCAGCCTGCTGAAAGCTTCTGCCGGTGCACCTATCCGGGATATCAGGATGGATAAAAAGGGAAACCTCTGGTTTATCTGGGGATTTGCTCTTTCAAAATACAACCCGCTAAAAAATACATTGGAACGGTATGAAATCAACAATCACTTTGAAGCCACTTCTATTTGTACCACATCCGATGGAACCCTTTGGGCTTCTACCACAACCGGCAGTATTGAAAAATACACTGCGGCCACCAATCAATTTACCAGTTATGATGTGTTTGCTCATTCTGCACCGGCTGTTTCAAAATGGGTGGAAAGGGTGTATGCAACCACACAGGGAAAGATAATGATCGGCACAGCCAACCAGGGTGCAAAATTGTTTGATATAAAAACAAATGACTACCGGGACATTCTCACATACAATGAAAATAAAACCGAAATCTTTGTACGCAATTTTATTCAAACAACTGATAATGAATTTTGGATTGCTACAGAATCGGGCATTTTTATTTACAACCTGGGTAACGGGCATGTAATCAACCTGCAAAAAAAATACAATGACCCCTACTCTATTTCAGACAATGCCGTGTATTGTTTTGTAAAAGATAAAGAAGGGAGCATTTGGGCCGGCACTTATTTTGGCGGCGTAAATTTTTATCCCAAACAACATACTACATTTAAAAAGTTTTTTCCGAAGCTGGGTGAAAATTCATTGAGTGGAAACGTAGTAAGGGAAATACACCAGGACAATAACGGAAACTTATGGGTGGGAACCGAAGACGCCGGTTTAAATAAATTTGATACCGTTACAAAACTGTTTACCCCCTTTCAACCGCGTGGCGATCAGCAAACCATTTCAAGCACCAATATTCATGGCATGCTGGTAAATGGCAATGAATTATGGATTGGCACTTTTGAAAACGGCCTGAATGTATTAAATATAAAAACGGGTAAAGTGGACCGGCATTATTCCCGGGGGCCGGATGAACACTCCATGAAAAGTAATTTCATTTATTGTATTGCCAAAACGAAAAGCGGTGAAATAATGCTGGGTACTACACAGGGAGCTTACCGGTTTAACAGGAAGCAAAATAACTTCGACCTCTTGCCGGGAATGCCTCCAAACAACTGGTACACATCTATTTTAAACGATCAGCAAGGTTTTACCTGGGCTACTACCTATGGCAATGGCGTAAACTATTTTAATACAAAAACAAAGTTGGGTGGCAACTACCGGTATGATGTTGCCAATAAAAAAAGCTTATCGAGCGATCGGGTGAACAGTATATTTGAAGACAGTAAAAAAAACCTATGGTTTGCAACGGAAGGCGGGCTGTGCAGGTTAAACAGGCAAAGCAATGATTTTACAAGATATACCACTCAAAACGGATTCCCCAGCGATTTTATCTTAACCATGTTGGAAGATAATCATAACAACTTATGGATTTCCACCTCAAAGGGATTGGTTTGTTTTAATATATTGAACGAACAAACAACCGTTTATACAAGGGCCAATGGGATATTGAGTGACCAGTTTAATTTTAACTCTGCCTTTAAAGACCCGAAGGGAAAAATGTACTTTGGGAGTGTAAAAGGATTGATCAGTTTTAACCCGGATGAATTTATTCCCGACAGTTTTGTGCCGCCGGTTTACATCACCGGTTTCCAGATTTTTAATAAGGAACTTTCCATTGCTAAAAATGGTTCTCCCTTAAAAAAATCAATCACCAATACCGATAAAATTGTGCTGGATCATAACCAGTCTACCTTTAGTATCGACTTTGCTTCACTGAGTTATACCGCACCGGAAATGTCGGAGTATGCCTATAAAATGGAAGGGCTCGATAAAGACTGGATTTACCTGAAAACCAACCGGAAAGTATATTTTACAGAGCTCTCACCGGGCAGTTATACTTTTAAGGTAAAGGCAACCAACAGCAGCGGGGTATGGAATAAACAGGAGACAAAGTTAATGATTGAAATACTTCCTCCCTGGTGGGGAAGCAGGTGGGCATACTTATTATATGTGCTGGCAGGATTAGCAGCAGTGTATTACATCAGTTGGAATTACCACCGGAGAACGGAGGAAAAAAACCGGCGTAAAATAGAAGCACTGGAAACAGCGAAAGAGAAAGAAATATTCGAGGCAAAAATTGAATTTTTTACCAATGTGGCACACGAAATAAGAACGCCTTTAACGCTTATAAAAGGGCCATTGGAGAAAGTGATCAAGCATACTTCGGAAATACCGGCCATAAAAGACAGCCTGAAGATCATGGAGCGAAATACGAACCGGCTGATTGACCTGAGTAACCAGTTACTCGATTTCCGGCAAACGGAAATCCAGGGATTCAGCATCAATTGTGTAAGTGCCGATATTAACGAATTACTGGAAGATACTTACCTGTATTTTAAACCGTTGGCCGAACAAAAAAACCTTCACTTTCAACTTGAATTACCTGCTTCTAAATTATGGGCGGTAGTGGATACAGAAGCCTTCAACAAAATACTCACCAACCTTTTTAGCAATGCGGTAAAATATGCGGAAAGCAAAGTGCAGGTATTTTTGTTACCTTTCAACAAGGGTGATAAAATGTTTACCATTGAAATTAAAAGCGATGGTTACCTTGTGCCGGTTGAGATGAGAGAAAAAATATTTGAGCCATTTTTCAGGCTGAAAGAAACGGAGAAACAAAAAGGTACCGGCATTGGCCTGGCCTTATCAAGATCGCTGGTACAACTGCACAAAGGAGTGCTTGATATGAAAGAACCGGAAAACGGCATGAATGTATTTTATTTTACAATGCCGGTAAACCAGGACGAAGAGAACACCGACAATGAAAAATTAAGAATGAAAAATTAAGAATGTGCGTTGCATTCAATACCGTTGGATAAATGACAAATAAAGCCGCCTGCATTCCGCGATAAAAGAAACATTACCGGCTTTGCAACTTTGCGTCTTTGCGCGAAAGCCTTAACAAAACAACTATACATGAAGCCAACTTTATTATTAGTGGATGACAATGAGGAGATACTTGAATTCATAGAAAACGAACTGGATGAAAAGTATACCATCACCAAAGCCCTAAACGGTTTGGAAGCATTGGAAATGTTAAAGCAGGAGGTGATACAATTGGTAATCTCCGACATCATGATGCCTGAAATGGATGGTTTTGAATTGTGTAAAATCATTAAAACGAATTTTGAATACAGTCATATTCCTGTGATATTGCTCACCGCAAAAAACACGCTGCAATCTAAAATTGAAGGGCTTGAAATTGGCGCTGATGCCTATATTGAAAAGCCATTTTCGCCCGACTACCTGCGGGTACAAATCGCCAACCTGCTTACCAACCGGGCCAAGATTAAAGAATATTTTGTAAGCTCTCCGTTGGTGCACATCAAAAGTATGGCGCATACAAAAATGGATGAACTTTTTTTGGAACAGGTAAATGAAGCGATTTATAGTAACCTGGAAGATGCAGCGCTGGATGTAGAAAAATTAGCCAGGCTGGTGAACATGAGCAAGCCAACCTTATACCGCAAAATTAAATCCATCTCCGATCTTACCCCCAATGAACTCATTAACATCACCCGATTAAAAAGAGCCGCCGAATTGCTGGTGGAAGGTAACTACAAAATTTATGAAGTAGCGGATATGACAGGCTACGGATCACAAACAAATTTTGGCAGAAATTTTCTGAAACAATTTGGGATGACGCCTACAGATTATTTAGCGATGAAGCAGGGAAAAACCCCTCCGCAAAATCCAACCGAATGATGAGTTATAATTTGGCGTTCCGGCATACCATAACCCATATTATTATCCGATGTATTAAACAGATAAAACAGATTGAAAAAAGATGAAAAAAACTAAGTTATATGTAGTGCTGAACATGGTTTTCATAATAACCTGCCTGAACAGCATATCCATTGCACAAACCCGTACCGAAAGAATAAACAGCATTGAAGCAGCCCTACCGTTAATTGACAAAATATTTAAGGACTATACCGGTATAAAACATTTGCCCGGTTTAGTGTATGGATTAATAGTGGATGGAAAATTGGTACATACATTCAGTACGGGTTATGCAAACCTGGATAAAAAAATACCGGCCACCACCCAATCAGATTTCCGGATAGCCTCTATGACCAAAAGCTTTACAGCGATGGCCATTTTAAAACTAAGGGACCAGGGTAAGCTTAAATTAGATGATCCGGTTTATTTATATATTCCCGAAATGAAGGGGCAACGATATCTTACAAATGATGCAGCCCCGGTTACCATCCGGCATTTGCTTACACATGCCGCAGGTTTTCCTGAAGATAACCCCTGGGGCGACCGCCAATTGGCTATTTCAGATGAAGCAATGATCCGCATGATAAAAAAAGGAATTTACTTTTCGAATATTCCCGGAATAGCCTATGAGTACAGCAATATGGGTTTTGCGATGCTGGGATATATCATTAAAAAGGTTTCCGGCCAAACATATCAAAAATATATTACCAGCAATATTTTAATACCGTTGGGAATGCTGCATACTTACTGGGATTACGGCGATGTACCGGCGAATCAATTGGCGCATGGGTATCGCTGGCTGAATGATAAATGGGTAGAGCAGCCATTGTTAAAAGATGGAGCCTATGGAGCCATGGGTGGAATGATTACCACCCTGGAAGATTTTAGTAAATATGCTTCCCTTCATCTTGCTGCCTGGCCCCCGGCTAATGATAAGGAAAGCGGGCCGGTTAAAAGAAGCTCCATCCGGGAGATGCACCAACCATGGAACTTTAACCAGCTAATGCCCGACTATCAATATCCTACCGGCAGGAAATGCCCGACTGTAGTGGCCTATGGCTATGGGTTAAGCTGGACAAAAGATTGTGATAACAGGATCATGATTGGCCACAGTGGAGGATTGCCCGGCTTTGGCAGCAACTGGAAAATACTACCGGATTATGGCGTTGGCATTATTACACTTAGCAACCTTACCTACGCACCCACTAGTTTTATCAACACGCAGGTGTTGGATACACTGATTGCATTGGCAAAATTGAAACCTGCTGCTTTACCGGTATCAGCTATCTTAAATCAACGAAAGGGTGAGCTGGTTAAGCTATTGCCGCAATGGAACAATGCGGAAGCCACCGGCATTTTTGCGGAGAACTTTTTTATGGATTATTTTCCGGATGCACTTAGGAAGGAAGCAACGGCAATATTTAATAATGCCGGTAAGATTGTTCGCATCAATGATTTTATTGCCCTTAATAATTTAAGGGGATCATTTATCATGGAAGGTGAAAAAGCGAATATTGAAATCAGTTTTACGCTAACGCCGGAAAACCCGGCACTGATACAGGAATACCATATCAGGGAAATAGGAAAAGAAAAATAGGTAGTTCACAAAGAAAGAAGGCAGGTAATCATGATTGTTATGTAACAGTTTTTTATTGCTGGCTTAAATGCTCTTCGCTTACACCAATTTTATGTGGCTTTAGAATTAATTTTTAATGCCTGATCCTTATATTTCTGTACAAATTCTTTGGCATCCTGCAAATTTTCCGGGTAAGTTGTATAACAATTATTGTCTAAAATATGCTGATAAAAGAATCCGTTATTTATAAGATACTTTACGGTTTCCCATTTTTTGATATCTCCTTTTTTGGGTGGTCGAAACCTGTGAGATAAAATAAACATATCCTTACCGCATTGTGGGCAAGGATGATTAGTCTCTGAATCATTTGAAAAGTCACGATTAAAAGCGATTCTACAGTCTATGCAAACAATTTTATGTCCCATACGAGTCAATTGCATCCTATTTCTGGAATACATAAAAATGGTGGAAGTCCACCAGAAATTGTAATCCCTATTTTAGTTTTCTCAAATTCAAAATAAAGGATATTTTTTTCTATAAATTTCGGCAAATCAGAAGGCATCGACAAATTGTAAATTATAATTTTGTCTTTGTTTTGGTTTATAAAAGCAACTTCACTTCTTCCTCTTGGGGATAACATTTGACCAATTCCCCATATTTGAAAATTTGTTATTACATGATAGGAGTTTGATTTATTTAGATCTTTTATTTTCCCAAGATATTTTATTTCAGTTTTTCTATGTTTTTCTGTTATTATTTTCAGTTTATTTATTCTTTTCGGGTTTATAAACTTATTGTAAAATTTAAGCTCACTTTGGCTAGACTTAAATTTCTCAAGTAACATTTCACCGTTCATATTTTCCGTAAAAACCAATGTGTCATAAATAATTGATGGTCTCTTAACCTTCACAATGTCATTTGGAATTTGGCTAGGAAGGTTAACTTCCTTTCCCGCAGTTTCAATTTTGGCGTTATCATTTGTAGTTCTTGAATTGCAACCCAATAACAAAACAGAAATTGTTATTATAAATCTACTCATTTCCATATCTATTCGGGTCTGTTAACTGACGAATATAGACGCAATTATTTGAATCCTCCGAAAAACAGTACTGTTCTAAGAACGCTTCGCTGCATCGTAAATGGCGTTTACTTCCAGCTATTCTGCCCCGGCACCAGGTTTAAAAAAGAATTGAAAGATGCCGTATATTTTTTGTTATCCAGCTTGTAATAGAAAGCCCCTTTTTTAGAGCCCAGTTTATCTTTATCCTTTAGCTTCATCAATAATTTGGTGGATAATAATTTGCGGTTGAAATTGCCTTTGTCAAATTCGGTATTGTACACACACTGATACAGGTTTTGCAATTGCGGCATGGTAAATTTAGCAGGCAACAGTTCAAACAACAGGGGATGCAGCGCTGCTTTGTACCGCAACTTTTCTTTTGCAAGCTCCACTATTTTTGAATGATCGAAAATAAGATTGGGCAATTCGTTGATGGAGATCCAGGCGGGGTGATAATAATCAATGATCTGCTTTTTATATTTCTGAATATCGATCAGGGCGAAGTAAGCAATTGAAATAGTGCGTTCAACGGAATCCCGGTCTACCTCAGAAAATGCATGCAACTGTTCCATATATATCCCATCCAGCCCCGTCAATTCCTTGAGTACCCTTGCTGCCGCATCTTCCGCACTTTCAGTTTCTCCCACAAATCCGCCCACCAAACTCCATTCGCCTTTAAAAGGGTCGAAACCCCTTTGTATTACCATCAACTTCAATTCCTGGCCATCAAAACCAAAAATGATACAGTCTACTGCAAAAAGAAAGCGCTTCTGTTGAGAATATCTCCTCATGTTAATATTTTTTTCAAGGGTAAACTTGGGTGGCTGCTCATTTTTTAATTAATCTCTTTTTATCAATATTTGCCGGTTGTTAAAAATGTTAGATTATATTTTCCAATGATTCAAAGTCAGTGTTCAATTATTTACCGCCCCTGATTGCACGTACCATTTGCAGGGTTTGCCTGGTAAGTGATTCGATGCCTTCATAATCTTTTGTTTCCAGCAAATTTTTACTGATCAGTTTACTTCCCAATCCTACAGCCGCCGCTCCGCTGCTAAACCAGCTACTTAAATTTTCTTCGGTTGTTTCAACACCACCTGTTGGCATAAACAACAAACCAGGAAATATTTCTCTCATAGCCGAAACATAAGAAGGGCCCAACAGACTCCCCGGAAACAGTTTTATTAACTGTGCTCCCAAATCGTCGGCCATGATGATTTCCGTGGCAGTCATGCAGCCCGGTACCCAAAGCAGGCCGTTTGCATGTGCCAGTGCGGCAACTGATTCTATTACCCCGGGGCATACTAAAAAATTAGCCCCTTCATTAATAAATTCCGTTGCTTCAATTTTATTCCGGATGGTACCCGCGCCTAATAGTAATCCGGGTAGTTCTTTGTCCGCCACTCTTCGCAATTGTAAAAAATTATCAATTGCATTATCTCCCCTGTTGGTATATTCAACTACCCGGATACCTGCACGGTATAGTGCCCTTAGTATTTCTGCACTTACCCCGGCATCATTATGAAAATAAAGCGGCAGTATTCCCTGGTCTATAACCAGGTCTGTTAGTTTTTTCTTTTTGTCCATGATTGCTGACTTTTAATTGAGCTTTTTAATTGGATATGTTACTCCCTGTTCTCACGATACAGACCAATAATTCCCGTTTTCAAAAAGTACACAACGATAAAATCTTCATCGTGAAATTATACAGTATTCACTACGATAGCAATGATTCAACAACATATTTTTCAAAAAGCCATCCGCTATTACCAGAACTTAACATACAGCGCCGCGATAACCAACAGCGTCACTATAATCAATGCGGTTGTCTGTGGTTTTAATTTAAACATTTCCTTATCCAGTTCAAATGCCTTCGGATTAATTTTCGGACCAGCCATACTTACTGCTACCATTACAATCATGGTAAACAAGAAAGATAATCCCATACAGATGTGGAAAGGGATTTCAAAACCACCTTTTCCATTAGGATAAGCTGTGTATAAAAATGTTTCGTTACCGAACATACCCGGGGCCATTTCATTGAATAAAACAGATAACGCAAAGCCGGTTATCAATCCTGCAATTGCTGCTGCACCAGTTGTTCTTTTCCAAAACATACCTAATATAAACATAGCAAATACGCCTGGGCTGATAAAGCCGGTATATTTCTGGATATAGGTAAATCCACCCACACCACCAATACCCAATACATCGTTCCAGGTAAATAATACCGCAATAACCATGGCAGCAAATACAGCAATCCTTCCGGTATACACCTGCGCCTTTTCAGTAGATTCTTTTTGAAAATATTTTTTATGGATATCCAGCGTGTAAATAGTAGAGATACTGTTTACCTTACCTGCCAGCGAGGCAACGATAGCCGCTGTTAAAGCCGCCACAGACAAACCTTTAAGGCCAGTTGGTAAAAAAGTAAGTACCGCGGAATAGGCTCCATCTTTTCCCCCAACTAACGGAGTTAAATTTTTTGCAACTTCCGGATTATTATACAGCACAAAAGCAGCGATACCCGGTAACATTACGATCAATGGCATCAGTAATTTTAAGAAGCCGGCAAACAAAATACCGGTACGTGCAGTTTGCAGATCGGCACCCAAAGCACGCTGGGTGATATATTGATTACAACCCCAGTAATTCAGGTTGATGATCCAGATACCTGCCAGGTACGAAAGCATCCCGGGAAAAGTAATGTATTTGTTGATGTCGTTTTGTGAAGATTCAGCAGTTGGTTTTGGAATGATCATTTTAAAATGCTCCGGCGCTTCTTTCATCAAAACTTTGAAACCAGCAATGGCATTTTGCCCCACTCCAAAATATTCACCCACGGTTGTTAATGCAATGTAAGTAGTAACCAATCCGCCGATGATCAACACAGCTACCTGTATCACATCCGTATAGGCAACCACCTTCATGCCACCTAATGAAATCAGCAAGGCAAAAACGGCCAGGCCCACCATAATAATATGGAAGTATCCTCCACCGGCAATACCATTTATTGCCACCGCACCCAGGTATAAAATAGAGGTGAGGTTTACGAAGACATATAAAAACAACCAGAACACGGCCATGATCAGTGCTGTTGATTCATTGTACCTGGTTTTTAAAAACTGCGGCATGGTATAAATCTTGTTCTTAAGATATACCGGGATAAACCATACAGCAATAATAATCAGCGCAATGGCGGCTATCCATTCGTAAGCGGCCACCGCAATACCCAAAAAGTACCCTTCCCCGCTCATGCCGATAAACTGCTCTGCAGAAATATTGGAGGCAATCAGTGATGCACCAATAGCCCACCAGGTAAGGGTTCCTTCGGCAAGGAAATATGCCTTGGCATCATGTTCATTCTTTTTACGCTTCCGATAGATACTATAGCCGTACCCTGCCACAATAATAAAGTACACGATAAATACCAAGTAGTCGGCGGTTTGCAGTTTATTCATAAGTCAGCATTTTGTTTTTATTTTTAAGTTAATAGAATTGCAATGTTATGTTTATTTATTGATTTGGTAAAACACTTCGTTCCAGCGTAGTTCATTTTTAAAATTGTAAAGCTTGGTGTCTTTTCCAATCAATGCAAATTCAATACCGGCCATGTCTGCAAAATCCTGCATGTGTGTGGCTGTGAGGTTTTGGCTATACCCCGTATGATGTGCACCACCGGCCAATATCCATGCAGCACAACCCGTCTTCATATCCGGGTAAGGCTTCCATAAAACACGTGCCACCGGTAGTTTTGGTAAATCATGTAATGGAGTAACTGCTTCTACTTCATTGACCAATAAACGGAAACGGTTTCCCATATCTATCAGTGATGCATTTAATGCCGGGCCCGGATTGGAATTAAATACCAGTCGAACGGGATCTGCCTTGCCTCCAATACCCAAAGGATGAATCTGGCAGCTTGGTTTGCCATGCGCAATGGAAGGGCAAATTTCCAGCATATGCGATCCAAGCACCATCGGATTCTCGGGATCAAAGTGATAAGTATAATCTTCCATAAATGAATTACCGCCTGGTAAACCGCTGCCCATTACTTTCATAGCCCTTACCAGTGCGGATGTTTTCCAATCGCCTTCTCCTCCAAAGCCATAACCACTTGCCATCAGGCGCTGGGAGGCAATACCGGGCAATTGTGCCATGCCATGCAGGTCTTCAAATGTATCGGTAAAACCCTTGTAATCTCCTGCTTCCAAAAAGGTACGCATGCCAATTTCTATTTTTGCAGCCTCCCTTAAAGAATCATACTGAGCGCCACCTTTCAACAGTGACGGCACCATTGTGTAGGTATCATTGTACTCACCGATCAGCGCATCAATCGCCGCATCGCTGGTTTCATTAATCACTTTTACCAGGTCGCCAACACCATGCGTATTTACTGCATATCCAAATTTATATTCGGCCTCTACTTTGTCACCATCGGTTACTGCTACAAAGCGCATGTTATCGCCAAAGCGAACAAATTTTGCACCCTGCCAGTCATTCCATCCTGCAGCAGCACGGGCCCAGGTATTTAATTCATTCAATACATCCGGGTCCTGCCAATGGCCTACCACTACCTTGCGGTTCATCCGCATACGGCTCACCATAAAACCAAATTCCCGGTCGCCATGGGCGCTCTGGTTCAGGTTCATAAAGTCCATATCAATATCCTTCCATGGAATATCGCGGTTAAATTGGGTGTGCAGGTGGCACAAAGGTTTTTGTAAAATTTTCAGTCCGCCGATCCACATTTTAGCGGGCGAAAAGGTATGCATCCACGCAATGATACCGATACAGTTTTTGGCTGTATTGGCTTCCATGCAGACGCTATAAATTTCCTCGCTGCTTTTTACAGTTGGTTTAAATATTACTTTAACCGGTACCTGACTGGCATCGTTTAATGCACCAGCAATGGTTTGTGAATGGGCTGCTACCTGCTTCAATGTTTCGTCACCATATAAAGACTGGCTGCCGGTTACAAACCATACTTCTAATTCTTTCAGATTTATCATTGTTATCAATTTTTATTTTGTTATTGCCGTTAAGGCGTTTAGACGTTTTTTTTTAATTTATAAAAGTCGATCAATTTTTTGTCCAAACGAAGAAGCCGCTTTGGGCATCATCCCCGCCTGAACGAATTCATTCGGGCAGGGTTGTGTTATGTTAATCCCGATTTCACGGGACTCCCTTGTACCACATACCGTTTTGGATCTTTCATTGCGTTTCAAATTAACATAGGGCTTTGCCCTATGCTGGAATATTAAGCCCCTTCAGGGCTTTTTTATGCTAATCATTTTCATTTAATCCGGAACTCTATTATTTATCTAAAAGCGCAAACCAATAGCTATTAAGCACGCACCGGTTTTACAAATCAGACATCAAAAAATCAGCCCCGTCCGAACGCCAGCCCGACAAGGTCATTCTGGCGGGGATTCATCCGGGCGGGCATCAGACATTAAGTTCTATTTTGCCAACAGTTCTACATCTTTTATTTGCTCCGGAAACCACAACATCATTTCCCCCTTGCCCCTGTTGGCCCAACTGTAATACGGTATAGCTGTAAATGATTGCTGTACTGTATTGATGTTTTTATTGTCGTTTATCACCAGTGCCGGTACGTCCGATTTAATCACCGTTATTCCGTTTAATAAAGCCGGTTTAAATTCGGTGGTAAAATTTGTATTTGCCGGCAGGATGATGTTGCTTGCTTTGCCATTGTTATCGGCCCACTCCGCACAATACATCAATGGGCCCCGTTGTAAGGCCACTTTACCAATATCATCTTTTAATTTTTCGCTGGCCACTACCCTTCTTACTTCCATCGGTAGCTCCACTTCCAGTTTATCATTCTTTTTCCATGTTCTGTTGATGGTTGCATATCCATGCTGCATGGCATATTCAATTGCCTGGCCATTTACTTTAATAGTTGGCTTTGCAGCCGTATTGTTTTGAAATTTGTAGAGACTGGAGGGGATGGCTTCATTTTTCGCCCAGCCGGGAATACGTACCAGCAAATTAAACCTGGTGGCTGATGTAGGATTGATAGTAAACGCCAGTGCTCCATCCCAGGGATAATTATTTTGCTGAATAACCTGTATGTTTTTACCAGCTATCTTTAAATCAACTTTGCTGTTTATAAAAAGATTAATGTAGAGATTGTCATCTTTTTGCGCATACATATACCCCGGAACCGATGGGATCAGGCGGGCAAGATTAGTTGGGCAGCAGGAGCATTCGAACCAGCCCGATCTTGCTGCTTCCATGTCCTTATGCTGAAAACTATTTCTTATTTCCATCGCATTGGTGTAGAAGAATGATTTACCATCTAACCCAATACCTGATATGAGGCCGTTGTATAAAATTTTCTCCAGCAAATCAATATATTTCGAATCGCCATGCAACATAAACATGCGTTGGTTCCAGTACACATTTGAGATGGCCGCACAGGTTTCGTTGTATGCTGTACCGTTGGGTAATTCGTAGTTATCGCCATATCTTTCACCATCTCCATGTGAACCTGCCCCACCCTGTACATAGATCTTTTTTTCAACCAGGTTGTTCCATATTTTATCGATGGCGGTAAGCAATGAATCATCGCCTGTTAACGCCGCCACATCGGCCACGGCTGAATATAAATAGCCTGCTCTTACTGCATGCCCGATTGCTTCATCCTGCAATACCACCGGTTTGTTATCCTGCCAATATGCACCACTCTTCCAGCTATCTTTGCTGGTTGCATCGTAGCCTTTGTACCTGCCACGTGATTCAATAAAAAATTTAG
>JANPIJ010000212.1:0-3042 GCA_031424955.1 Ferruginibacter sp.
GAATTATTGCAGGTGATTTTAAATCCTTCCGGGTTTGAAATATTTGAAGAAAAAGGAAAATGGAGCGATGATGAAATGAAAGCCGTGAAAATAAAAGCCAGGGACCGGTTAATTGCGAAAGCCCTGCAGCAGGGTATTTTACAAAAAGCCGCCACCAGGGGAAAACTGATAATGGAAAACTTCTTAACAGCAGCAGGTTTTAAGAAAATGAGCGTAACTGTCAGGCCGTAAAACAATCGGGTGCAGCAAAACTTCCCCGATTGCTGAATCAAAAGCCACCAATGCAAAGCCTGGTTGATGTCAAATATTACATTATCTTATTCCGGCAGATAAAGACGAATGATATTTTTTGGCTTAAATAATAATAATTTTGTACATGCCAAAAAGAAAAAAAAGAATTGTAATTAAGGTTGGATCCAATGTACTGGCACTGAATAATGAAGGGCTTGATTTAAAAAGCATCGAACAACTTACCCGTCAAATAAGTATTTTAAACAAACAGGGAGCAGAGGTTATCCTGATTTCATCCGGGGCCGTGGCGGCAGGCAGAAGTTTAATTACATTACCTGGCAAAACGGATGTGATCAGCAAAAGACAGTTATATGCAGCGGTCGGGCAAATAAAACTGATCAATATTTATTCGGATCAGTTTGCAAAACAGGACTGTTTATGCGCCCAGGTACTGGTAACCAAGGAAGATTTCAGGGACCGGGAACATTATATCAACATGAAAAACTGTATTACGGTACTACTTCAAAATAAGGTAATTCCAATATTGAACGAAAATGATGTGATATCCGTGACGGAATTAATGTTTACCGATAATGATGAACTGGCAGGACTGGTTTCGGGTATGCTGGATGCCGATAAATTAATCATCCTTTCCAATGTAAATGGTATTTATACCGGTTCGCCTAAAGATGCCACATCAACCATTATACCCATTGTAGAATATGGTGATACCGGCTTTGAAAAATATATCAATTCCGAAAAATCAAACTTTGGGCGGGGTGGCATGCTCACCAAATGCAGCATGGCAAATAAGGTTGCCAGTATGGGCATACCGGTGCAGATTGCAAATGGGAAACAGGACAATATCCTGCTTGATATCATTGCGGATAAACCAACCGGTACATTATTTAAACCTACAAAAAATATCTCCAGCGTAAAAAAATGGGTAGCTCATTCCGAGGGGTTTGTAAAAGGGATTGTCTTCATTGATGAAGGAGCGGAAAAAGCCCTCCAATCCCATAAACCCACCAGTTTATTACCCGTAGGTATCACCAGGATAGAGGGCAGCTTTAAGAAGGGCGATATCATTAAAATAACCGGCCATACGGGCAGGCAATTAGGTGTAGGCCGGGCAGAATACCATTCGGAAAAGGCAGCAGAATTAATGCACAAAAAGAATGAAAAAGCATTGGTGCATTATGATTATTTATTTTTAAACGACGACCAGGTAAAATGATAACGGAACAACCAGGATTGACAGAAAATTTTAAAACCGTTCGCAAAGCGGGCAAGGCGCTTGTTCAATTAAGTGAGCAACAGGTGAATAATGTATTGAAAAGTTTAGCTGCAGCAGCCGCAGCCAACAGTGAAGAGATTTTAAAAGAGAATCAAAAAGACCTTGACAGGATGCCGGTGGATGATCCAAAATATGACCGGTTAAAACTTTCTGATCAACGGTTAAAAGATATTGCTGCCGAAATAAAAAATGTGGCATCATTACCTTCTCCGTTAGGGAAAGTGTTGGAAGACCGTACGATGAACAACGGACTCCATATCAGTAAAATAACGGTGCCGCTGGGTGTTATAGGTATCATTTATGAAGCAAGGCCCAATGTAACATTTGACGTATTCTCCCTGTGCTTTAAATCGGGCAATGCCTGTATTTTAAAAGGGGGCAGCGACGCGGAGTTTTCAAACAAAGCCATTATAGAAACAATTCAGTCTGTTTTAAAACAGCATGGTATACCCGAAAACTGTGTTGAATTACTGCCTGCCACCCGGGAAGCCACTACCGAATTATTAAATGCGGTCGGCTATGTAGATGTGATTATTCCAAGGGGCAGCCAGCAGCTCATTAATTTTGTACGTAATGAATCGAAAGTGCCTGTAATTGAAACGGGTGCAGGCATTGTACATGCTTATTTTGATGAAAGTGGTGACCTGCAAAAGGGAAAGGCAATTATTTTTAATTCGAAAACAAGGCGGGTAAGCGTATGCAATGCATTGGACTGTTTACTGATTCATACTGATCGTTTACAAAACCTGCCTGAACTGGTAATGGAAATGGCCACGCAAAATGTATTGATTTATGCAGATGAACAATCATACCAGGCACTAAAAAATAATTACCCGGAAAACCTGTTACAAAAAGCAGATGAAACTCATTTTGGTACTGAATTCCTGGATTACAAAATGGCCATTAAAACCGTAGCAAATATCGAAGAAGCGATTAGCCATATTGCTGAAAACAGCAGCAAACACAGCGAAACCATCATCGCCGAAGATAAACAACAGATTGATCAATTCCTGCAACAGGTAGATGCAGCTGTGGTGTACTCCAATGTTTCAACTGCCTTTACCGATGGTGCTCAATTCGGACTGGGTGCAGAGATTGGCATCAGCACACAAAAACTACATGCCCGTGGGCCCATGGCATTGAATGAACTTTGCAGTTATAAATGGATTGTACGGGGGGATGGGCAGGTGCGGGGGTAGTGGGAAGAAAAAGGTAAATAAAGTTTATAAAGTAAATAAGGTTTATAAAGTAAAAAAGGTAAATAATGTACACTCAGTAAATAAAGTAATTAAAGTAGTTTCATACTGGAATATGTTCTGGAAATTACAGGAATTGCTATTTTTGCTCATCTCTTTTTTTTCGAAGGAAATTTAAATATCCATTTAATAATCGCTCAATGAATTTCCCTTTTTGCTTTTGAATTAATAGTTGTTCCTCCGTGATATAATTTTCATCAAATGCGTCAATAATATGGTTTATAGTTTCAGTAAGCGATCCCCTTGCCTGTATACAAT
>JANPIJ010000213.1:0-41691 GCA_031424955.1 Ferruginibacter sp.
TTGAAATTTGAATCGGGGGAACTTTTCAATACCAAAATCAAGTATGACTGAAAAGAAAAGGCTTTTGAGAAATAAAATTTTAAAAGAATTATATTTTGAGGATAGCCTATCCTGTGCAGACTTATCTACCAGGATTGAAAAAAGTTTTCCTATCACTGCAAAACTAATAGAGGAATTGGTGGCGGATAATTTGGTAATTGAAACCGGTTATGCTCCTTCAAAAGGAGGCAGAAGACCTTTAACCTATGCTTTTCAAAAGAATGTAATGTATCTGGTGTCGGTTGCGATGGATCAGTTTGTTACCAAGATTGTAATAATGGATATGCAAAACAATTTTGTTTCGCCCGTTCAAAAAGTAGTGCTGCCCTTAACCGGGAACCCACAGGCCATTGATGTATTAAAAGAGCAAATTTCATTGGTAGTTGATCAGTCAGGAATATCCAAAGAAAAATTTATTGGTGTTGGGATAGGAATGCCTGGATTCGTGAATGTAAAAAAGGGAATCAACTATTCATTTTTACAATTACCCAATAACAAAAGCATTACAAAACACCTTGCAGATAAAATAGGCGTACCCGTATTCATTGAAAATGATTCAAGCCTGATTGCCCTTGCCGAACTTCGGTTTGGTGCAGCCCGGCTTGAAAAAAATGTGATGGTTTTAAACATCGGATGGGGTGTTGGACTCGGGTTGATTTTAAACGGAGAACTGTTCAGGGGCCATGAGGGATTTGCAGGAGAATTTAGTCATATACCCCTTTTCCTGAATGGTAAATTATGTTCCTGCGGAAAAACCGGTTGCCTCGAAACAGAAACCTCATTATTGTTAATAATCAAAAAAGCCAGGGAAGGGATTAGCTCCGGCAGGCTGTCCAAATTAAGTTCATTGCCTTTCGAAGATCCGGAACTGGCATGCGATGCGATCATCGATGCAGTTAAGGAAGGAGACCAGTTTGCGGTTGAACTTTTTTCAAAGGCGGGATATAATATAGGTAAAGGTTTGGCAATGTTAATTCACCTGTTGAATCCCCAGCTTATTATACTGAGCGGCAGGGGATCTTCTGCCGGCCAAATATGGCAGGCGCCCATACAACATGCATTAAATGAACATTGTATCCCCAGGCTGCACCAAAGTACAAGTGTTGTGATTTCAACATTAGGGATCAACGCTGAGCTGATAGGTGCCGCAGCCCTGGTAATGGAGAATGTAGCAGCTAATATGATTTACAAAACACTAAGAACTAAAAAACTGGAGAGAAACGAATTTGCTGTATAGCTATTTTTTTGTTTACTAATACACAATCAATCATTCACCAAAAACAATTTTAATTATGAGAACACTTTGTCGTTTCTTATTATTGGTCTTTTTGTGCGCTGGAACACTACTGGCAATGGCACAACAAAAAAAGACCTATTCCGGCATCGTACGAGACGATTCCGGTAACCCGCTACAGGGTATTACCGTTCAGGTAAAGGGTACAAACACCTTTGCTACCACCGATGTAAATGGTGCCTATTCGCTAAGCACCATTAAAGCAAACGCTAAATTGGCATTTACTGGTGTAGGCTTTTCTACACAAGAACTGGACTCGGAAACCGCTACGAACGTAGCTATGGTGGTAAAAGTTAATGAACTGAACGAAGTAGTAGTAACAGGCTTTGGCCAAAAGAAAGCCACCCGTAACCTAACTTATGCTATACAGGAGGTAAAGGGAGCGGACTTAGCTCGTGCAGGACAGGTAAATATTATTAACTCTCTGCAAGGAAAGGTTGCGGGTGTTTTTATTAATCAGGGTGCTGGTGGCCCATCTTCAAGTTCTCGTATCCGTATTCGTGGAAATGCTTCACTTAGTAATAATACCATGCCGCTAATGGTTATTGATGGGGTATTGATACAACCTGGCACAAGCGGTGCTGACAGTTGGGGTGGTGGAAGCCGGGACTTTGGTAACCAAATGAAAAACCTGAACCCCGATGACTACGAAAGTCTGACAGTCTTAAAAGGTTCGGCTGCAAGTGCATTGTATGGTTCTCAGGCTATCAATGGCGTTATTATTATTACTACCAAAAAAGGTCGTGATAAACCAGGGTTAGGTGTACAGGTTAACCAAACCAATACTATTGAGCAAGCCTGGCGTTTTCCTGCTTTTCAAAATGAGTTTGGTGCAGGTATAACTCCATTCTTTTCAAAAAATGCCCAGGGGGAAGACGCATTGTTGCTTGACGGTAATACTCAATTCCGCAATTTTGGACCAAGACTGGACGGACGTATAATTACTGATTTTGATGGCGTAAAAAGGCCTTTTGTTGGCAATAATATCAAAGACTTTTATCGTACAGGAAAAATCAATAATACAAATGTTGCCGTGGAAGGGAGTACCGACAAATCATCATTCCGGTTTAGTTATACCAATACCACTAATGAAGCTGTACTGGATAGAAATAAATTTGCAAGAAATAACTTCAATCTGAGAGCATCACAAAAAATTGGTAAATTAATAACTTTGGATGCATCTATTTCATATGCTAATTCCAAAACGGATAATCCAATAGAGATTGGTGGAAACAGCCCTATTTTTCGATTTCTTTTCTTTAATGTAAGAAATCTTCCAATTGACTTTGTGAGGCAAAATTACATTAGCCCAAATGGAGGTTCAAATATTATACAACCTTACACCCGTGCTGCTAACATTGGTCCATTGTGGCAGTTGTATCAAGTAAATGTTAATCAAACCGAAAATCAGTTGTTAGCAAATTTGGATATCACTGCCAAAATCAGACCATGGCTTACCCTTTTGGTAAGAGGTAATATCAATAGCCTTGATATGCAGTTTGAGAATAAAACGCCTGGTGACGGGGTTAATTTTGGTGTAGGACCAAATTTTGCCGGAAGCTACGAAATAATGAAGCAGGATCAGAGAGACTTGCGCATTCAAACCCTGCTTACAGCAAACAGAAAGATTGGAGAAGATTTTGACTATAGTGTGACTGTAGGTGGTGAAACTCAACGTGGTTTGGGTGGCACAAGATTAACGTCAAACAGTAACGGTGGTTTAAGAATTCCAAGAATTTTTAATTTAGCCAATTCCATTCAGGCAGCTACTACTCAACTTCGTGTTGTGCCACAGCGTAGACTGGATGCAGTGTATGCCTATGGCGATATTACCTGGAAAAATATGCTCACCTTTACAGGTAGTGTAAGAAACGACTTGAGCTCTACATTGTTATATCCTGATGGTAGCGGTGATAATAGCTACCTCTATCCTTCATTAGGTACATCCTGGGCATTTACTGAGTTGCTTGACGATAAGGCTAAATGGCTAAATTTTGGTAAATTAAGGGTTAGCGCCGGTTGGACGGGAAGTGATGTTCAACCATTCCTTACTACGTTTGGTAATTATGAATTACTTGAAAACTTCATTTTACCTAATGGTACAGCAGTTCCCCGCTATGGATTGCCCAATTTTGGTTTAGGCAACCAGAACCTAAAACCTCAAAGAACAAAAGAAATTGAAATAGGCGTTGATTTAAGAATGTTTAACAACAGAATCAGGTTAGATGCTGCTTATTATAAAAAGAATACCCTAAATCAAGCCCTTGGTTTGGCAAACCCATCCGAATCAGGTGCGCCTAGCAGGTTGATAAATGCTGGTAACATACAAAATCAGGGTATTGAAATTGTATTGTCAGGTACTGTAATAAGGAAAAAGAATTTTGAATATACTACTACCATAAACTTTACCCGAAATAGAAATAAGATAATAGAATTGGCTCCGGGCGTAGATCAGGTTGAATTGGATTTGGTTTTTGGCAACGATGTTCGTTCAGTGGCAAGGGTTGGTAAAGATTATGGAACCGTAATCTCAAATTATGCTTATGCTACCGGACCCAACGGAGAAAAACTCCTAAATGGTGATGGCCAGTTTTTAAGAAGGGTATCGGTTGGACAGGATTTTAAAGAATTAGGTACTGTAATGGAGCGATTTCTGGCTAGTAATCTACATGAGGTAAGGTATAAGAATTTCAACTTTTTTGCCCAGTTTGACGCTAAAATTGGTGGTTTAATGGCTTCACAAAGCCACCAATATACCTCTCAAACAGGTGCTTTAAAAAGCACTTTAAGAGGTCGTACAGCAGAGTATGGTGGAATTAAGTGGACCGATCCTCAAGGTAATGTAAGAGAAGACGGTATGGTACCTGATGGTGTATTTCAAGCTGGTACAATTATTAGTGGGCAAAACGTGGCAGGCATGACTTATGCCGCGGCAGTGGAAAAAGGACTTAAGCAGCCTTTGCCAGCCTGGCGCTACTACGAAAACCTGGCAAGCTGGGCTACAGGTATCCGTGAACACTCGGTTTTCGAAAACTCTTGGGTTGCCGTGCGTGAGGTTTCGGTGGGCTATGAGGTTCCCAAAGCATTTCTTAATAAAATTCGTTTCCAAAAGTTGAGGTTAAGTTTAATAGGCAGAAACCTATTCTATTTACATACCACTACTCCGGATCAAATTAATCCGGAAAACATTTGGTCAAGTCGTCCGGGTGCATTTGGTGAATTAGGTGGTTCCCCATGGATTAGGTCTTTTGCATTAGCTATCAATGCAGGTTTCTGATGCCTATAATTATTAAAAAAGATTTAATTATTACTTGAAAATTATTTTTTATGAAGATTTCAAAATTGATTCTTACATTATTGGTAGTCTTGGGATTATCAATTACTGGTTGCAAAAAATCAGATTTTGTGGACATAAATACAGACCCCAATGTTTTGTACACGATTACACCTGAAGAACATTTTTTAGGCTTGGGCATACAAATTCATCGGCAGGACTTTGAGCAATTTTACGACAATCTCCGCCGGACTATGTATTGGATGCAGCAAAGTACGCCCCTGGGTGGCAACTCTGCTACTTCGCTCGCAGAGTTTGGAAATACAAACTACAGGTTTGGTATTTTTTACCCCGGGGTGGGTAGGATTGCCACAGACGTTGCGATGCTGGCTGAACGCCTGCCGGAAGCGGAAAAAGCCAAAAGATTGCATATCGTTGCCATGGCTGAAGTGCTTAAAATTTACTATGGTTTTTATGTTTCAGACATTAACGGTCATTTAGCGTATAGTGAGTCCTTTAAGGCACCCTATGGTGGCACAAATACACCTAAATGGGAAAGTCAACAGGCATTATATGATTTGTGGGATGCCCGGCTAAAGCAGTTGATAACCACCTTGCGCACGGCAGCTCCCAATCAGGTATCCCTGGCCAATTTTGACCAATATTATAGTGGCGACGCTATGAAGTGGGCAAAAGCAGCAAATGCTTTAAGGCAGCGTATTGCTATGCGTTTAACAAAAAGGGATTTAGCTAAAGCTACCACTATTTTTAGAGAAACTATTGCTGATGCCGCATTGCTAATGAGCACTCAGGCAGATGGTTGGGTGTACACTGCACATACAACATTTACTCAAGGAGGAAACTGGAATCCGGATGGTTTCCGTGCACCAAAACCTTCTGTAGATTTCATGTGGAATTCTGGTGATCCAAGGCTAAATTATTTTTATGGTCGTAATAATTATTCACAGGCCAATATTAACACTGCTATAACTGCAGGTGTTCTTGCTGCTGGTACTACAGAACCAATGCGCAGGCATGTGGGTGTTCCGGTAAGTCCCGATGTTTCGCAAGCTCCTCCTTACCTGGCTTGGTTTAGTGGTCGAAGGGTAAATGGTACATTAAGCATGGATACCATTTCATTCATTCAACATCGTTTACATCAGCCTGCATTTGCCGGTGGCGATGGTCAGTCGTTTTTTCCTCTTATCAACTATGCAGATCAGTTGCTAATGCGTGCTGAAATGGCTGCAAGAGGTATAACCACTGAAAATGCTCAGAACCTTTACAATTTGGGCGTTCGTTCCTCAATTGAGTTTTACAGTCAACGTGCCGGCTTAGCAAAAGTAGCTGATTACGCCGCAGCTACAGATGCACAAATTACTAGTTACCTTGATCATCCGCTTGTAAAGTGGGATGTTGTAAAAGCCACCAATTTGATTGCTTGTCAGGCATTTCTAAATTTTTACAAACAACCTAACGAAGCCTGGGCATTGTTTAAGCGTACTGGTATGCCCAATAAAAACACAGTTTTGGCAAACGAGGATATTGTTTTAAATGGCACAGTTTATCAAATTCCACGTCGTGCAATCATTAATCCACCGGCTCCTGCCGACCTTAATAGGGTAAACAAGCAGACAGCTATTGATGAAATGATGAAAGATCCTGACTTTGGTACTGACCCTTCCGTTCCATTCGGACGAGTATGGTGGGATAAAAAATAGTTGAGTTTTTACCATTGGTTTTATTTAAAAGACCAGCCGGGTTCTCCGGCTGGACTTTTTTTAGCTCTTATAGTTATAGCTTTTCATTTTGAGCTAACTTGCCTTTATAGCATTCAGGCAGGCTTATTCTTGTAAAAAGATTCCTAAGTCTTAAAAGCAGATGAAAGTTCAATGTTTTTTACAAAGGTTAATTATGAATCAAGCAGAACAAAACGTAGTAAATGCAAATGGAGTAAGAATTTTTATAGTATTCCTTTTATTGAATACCACATGGTTGTTTGCACAAACGGTAGACCCTGTCTTGCTTACGGCGCATTTCGCCGAGGCAAAAACAAAGGTTGCCATACCCCTTTGGAAAAAAGAGCAAGTAAGCGTATGGTTTTTTTTTTCACCTGAATGTGCTATGTGTCAGAACTATACCCCTACCCTCAAAGTGTTAGCGGAAACCTTTGTTGGAAAAGTGCAGTTTATTGGAATTATACCGGGTATAGCTTATACCCCAAAGGAGATTGAAAGCTATAGAAAGACTTACCAAATTAGTTTTTCGTTGGTAGTGGATTCAGCATTTAAGATATCAAATAAGATAAAGGCAACAGTAACGCCTGAGGTATTTGTAATAAACAAAAATGGACAACTTGCCTACAGCGGAGCAATTGATAATTGGTTATACGATTTAGGGAAAAAGCGAAGGGTACCAACTGAGCATTTTTTAAAAAACGCTTTGGAGGCAGTTATCGCAGGTAAATCAGTAAAAATTCCCAAAACCACCGCTAAAGGATGCCGGATAAATGATTTTTAAATGAACAAAATGAACACATTAATTCAATTTGGGTTTGGGCTTGTTTGTATTTTTTTTGCTGCAAGCAGCCTTGCACAGTCGCCATCCTTCAATAAGGATGTAGCACCTATTATACATGCCAAATGTACACCCTGCCACCGACCTAATGAGTCGGCACCGTTTAACCTAATCAGTTTTAAAGAGGTTGCCCGCAGAGCAAGCTTTATAAAAACGGTAGTAGAATCGGGCTATATGCCGCCCTGGAAAGCAGACAACAACTATGCACACTACAGCAACGACCGAAGCCTTACCGATACTGAAAAAAAGACGCTGATTGACTGGGTAAATGCTGGTGCACCAAAGGGAACAGGCTACCCACCAAAAGTAGCAAATATTGAAACACTTCGGAAACAAACAGCTTATCACCGTATACCCGACCTTACAATAACCACCCCTTCAGCCTTTAAACTAAAAGGCGATAACTTAGATCGCTTTGTCATATACCGAATACCCTTTGAACTGAAAGAACCTATAAGTGTGGAGGCTATAGAGTTTATAACACCCAATAAACGACTCGTACACCACGTAAACTATGCTATACATGCAGTGTCCGATGATATTGACTTAAAAAGCGGACCTGACATAATAGACCTTTCGACGGACAAACCACAATTGGTAGATGGCTGGAAACCATTGAAAAAAACAATTGAATACTATGGTGGCTGGATACCAGGTGCATCTTATGAAAATTACCCGCAAGGTATGGGGTGGGTAATGCCTAGGCGAGGTGTGGTAATCCTTACACTGCACTACGCCCCATCGCCCAAAGATGAAGAATGTACAGCCGGGATTAACTTATTTTTTACCCAAAAAAGAGTAGATCGATTGATAAAAGTAATTAGCTTTGGCTCAGGGGGCATTGGCGAAGATCAAATAAAGCCTCCCTTGAAGCTGCAGCCCGATCAGGTAAGCAGTTTTTCACTTACTTTATCAAACCCGGGAGAAGATTTTTCGCTAATGTATGTATGGCCGCATATGCACTTACTTGGCAAGCAGTTTACTGCTTTTGCCATTACTCCAAAAGGCGATACCTTGAATTTGGTTAATATCCCCGATTGGGACTTTAGGTGGCAAGAAATTTACAGGTTTAAAAAACTGTTACCTATACCAAGGCGAAGCCGAATTATAATAAAAGCTACCTACGATAATACCGCTAATAATCCGTTCAACCCCTTTACTCCCCCAAGAATGATATACAGCACGGGTAATATGGAAGCAACAAATGAAATGCTAAACTTGCTTATGGTTTTTTTGCCCTATCAGCCAGGCGATGAAAATAAGGTACTGGATTAGTTATCAATTTTTAATTTTTTTTAAACAAACCAAATGCAGGAATTGAAAGGAGATATGATTGTTTTACATCTCACAAATACCTTTGCAGAACCACTATGTACTTTTAAAATATCATTGCATACATTCATTAAAAAAAGCTGGTTTTTTATAACACTTACTATATTTTTTGGCACTTTTAATACGTCAGTAGCTCAGCAAAAAGCTCACACTTTATTTTCATTGATGGATGAGAAAGAAACAGGTGTATTTTTTTTAAACACTATCAAAGAAGATGATTCTTTAAACGTAATGCGTTATGAGTATCTCTACAATGGCGCTGGTGTGGGTGTGGGTGATTTTAACAATGATGGGTTGAATGATTTGTTCTTCTCCGGAAACACTTGTAATAATAAACTTTTTAGCAACAAAGGCGGTTTCAAATTTGCAGATATTACTACTGCTGCAAAGGTTAAAGGTAATGGCACATGGAGCACTGGTGTTAGTATTGCAGATGTAAATGGCGATGGATGGATGGATATTTATGTATGCCACTCCGGTAAGTACGATAATCCAAAAAAGCTGAGCAATGAATTATTTATAAACCGGGGATTAACCAATGGAATTCCTGTATTTATTGAAATGGCAGCCAGCTATGGCTTAGATGTTTCAGGCACACAATCTACGCAGGCTGCTTTTTTTGATTATGATAAAGACGGTGACCTGGATATGTTCCTGCTCAATCATTCCAATCATACTTACAACCCGTTTCTAAATACCCGGAAAATTCGTTCCACACCTGATTTTAATTTTGGCAACCGGCTTTTTAGAAACGACCAGGATGCAAAAGCGGGCATGCATTTTACCGATGTAACATTGCCCGCCGGTATTGTAAATAATGCGTTGAATTTTGGATTAAGTGTTACCATCAGCGATGTGAACAAGGATGGCTGGCCTGATATTTATACAACCAGTGATTATACAGAAAGAGATTGTTTTTATATAAATAACCGGGATGGCACTTTTACAGAATCACTGGCTAAATCATTTGCCCACATTGCTAAATATGCAATGGGCGCCGATGTGACGGATTATAACAATGATGGCAGACCCGATATTTTCACCCTTGATATGCTGCCGGAAGACAACCACCGGCAAAAGCTGTTGAAGGGCCCCGATGAATATGACCAGTATCACCTTTTATTGGACAGCGGTTATTACCACCAGCAAATGCGCAATATGCTACAGTTAAACCAGGGAGCTGATGAAAAAGGCAATCTGCGATTTAGTGAAATCGGTCAACTGGCGGGTGTTTCAAATACTGACTGGAGTTGGAGTGGCTTACTGGCAGATTTTGACAATGATGGCTGGAAGGATCTTTTCGTTAGCAACGGATACCTGCGGGACTATACGGATCTTGATTTTCTTAAATACTCGGTTGCCGATGCAAAGGCGGCCGCGATAAAATCAGGTAATTTTAATTATCAAACATACGAACTGGTTAAATTGATGCCTTCCAATAAACCCAGCAATTACATTTTTAAAAATAACCGCGACCTCAGTTTTTCCAACAAAACAATTGATTGGGGCATCAGTAAACCCAGCATTTCCAATGCTGCCGCTTATGCCGATTTGGATAATGATGGCGACCTTGACCTGGTGGTTTGTAATAACAATGAACCGGCGACGGTGTACAGGAATAATGCCAATGAAATAATGCACGGGCATTTCATTAAACTTCAGTTTAAAGGTATTGGTTTAAATACAAAAGCATACGGAACAAAGGCTACGCTGGTAACAAATACTACCACGCAATACCTCGAGTTGTACCCGGTTAGAAGTTACCAGTCTACTATTTCGCAGGAGTTATTATTTAACTTTCCGGCATCCGATTCTATCCGGCAGCTTATTATTGAATGGCCCGATGATAAAGAAACGATACTCACCAATATTAAACCGGATCAGTCAATAGTATTGTCGCAGTCGGAGGCATCCGTTAAAAAAGTGAATGCATCCAGCCAGGCATCAAAAATATTTACTGATATCACCGAAAAATCCGGGATAAATTTTAAGCACATTGAAAATGATTTTATTGATTTTAAAGACGAAGTGCTGTTACCCTACCAGCTTTCCAAACAAGGGCCTGCATTGGCAAAAGCAGATGTGAACGGAGATGGCCTCGAAGATATTTTCATAGGAGGCGCTATTGGCCAGCCTGGTGTATTGTACCTGCAAACCGGCAACGATCAGTTTATAACTGCTCCCTCACAGGCATGGTTAGCCGACTCTGCAAGTGAAGATGTGAACGCTGTTTTTTTTGATGCGGATAATGATGGAGATGCAGACCTTTACGTGGTAAGTGGCGGCAATGAATATGCGGATCAGTCGCCTGAATATGCAGACAGGTTGTATATCAATAATGGTAAAGGCATTTTTTCTAAAAGGGTCGACGCTCTTCCCGCTATGTTAAGCAGCAAGCAGGCAATTGCAGCGGGCGATTTTGATAACGATGGTGACCTGGATCTATTCGTTGGTGGGAGGGGAGTACCCGGATCATTTCCCTTGCCTTCACCAAGTTATATTTTGCGCAATGATATCAAAAATGGTACACCACATTTTATAGATATTACAACAGCAGTTTGTCCTTCCATCCAAAATGCCGGTATGGTTACCGCAGCACAATGGGTTGATATCAACAACGACCATTACCCAGAACTGGTATTTGCGGGTGATTGGATGCCGGTTATGTTATTCAATAATACAAAAGGCAAACTGGAAGATATTTCTACCGTAGCGGGTTTAAAAAATTTGAACGGCATGTGGTCGTCGCTTATTGCAAATGATATTGATGGGGATGGCGATATGGATTTTTTATTAGGTAACTGTGGTTATAACGACCAGTTCTCAAAAACCGGTAAAGACCAGCCCTTGCAACTGTATGTAAATGACTTTGATGACAATGGCACCATTGATCCGATTATGTGTTACTATATACAGGGAAAAAGTTATCCAATGGCGTCAAGGGATGAATTACTGGACCAGGTAGCACCTCTTAAAAAGAAGTATGTTCATTACAGGGATTATGCGGATGCAACCATCCATGATATCTTTCCAAAAGAAAAAATCAGCCAGGCAAAAATGCTTTACTGCGATGAGTTGGCTTCCGGTATTTTGTACAATGATGGTCATAACAAATTTTCTTTTCATCCATTTCCACTGATGGCACAGGCATCTAAAATATTTGGTATTACCGTGGATGACTTTGATAAGGACGGCAGGAAGGATATTTTATGCAGTGGTAATTATTTCCCGTACCGCGTTCAGTTAGGGCGCTCGGATGCAAGCCTGGGTTTATTGATGAAAGGTTCAGCCTATGGAAATTTGATTGCCATTGATCCATCTGTTTCGGGGCTATATATTGACGGGGATGTAAGGGCGATGGTTGAAGTAAAAAATAAATCAGGCGAAAACTTAATTATAGTGGCAAAAAACAATGATGCTTTACAGGTTTTAAAAGCGAATAGGAAATGAAAAAGATATTGATCATCCTGGCTTTAATACAACATATTTCCTATGCTCAGGATAAAGCCTGGGAAAGGGATGCATTTTCGTTGCATCGTGCACAAAAGGCGTTAACGGATGTAATCATTCACGATATATTCTCACCGCCGGTTGCAAGCAGGATATATGCTTATGCCAATATCGCTGCTTACGAAGTGTTGGTAAAACAAAATGATGGCTACCATTCCCTGCATCAGCAGTTAAATGCTTTTCCGGATATCCCTGTAGCCGACAAAAAGATATGTGCTTCACTTGCTGCCGTAAATGCTTTTTTTATCATGGGCAAAAGCCTGGTTTTTTCAGAAGCCATATTCCAGGATTCGATCAACAACATCCTGCAATGGTATAAAAATAAGAAAATCAGCAGGCAGGAATATGAGGCGTCCCTTCAATATGGCCAACAGGTAGCAGCGGTGGTGATGCGCTGGGCAGCACAGGATCAGTATAAGCAAACAAGAAGTTTAAGACGGTACAATTTTCTGAAGCAGGAAGGCAAATGGATGCCTACCCCGCCAGTTTATATGGCGGCTGTAGAGCCCTACTGGAACAGGATAAGGCCGATGGTATTGGATTCCTGCAACCAGTTTCGTCCCGATCTTCCAATAACCTTCAGCACGGATAAAACCAGCCCTTTTTACCGGCAGGCATTGGAAGTGTACAACACCACCATTAATTTATCGGCTGATCAAAAAGCAGTCGCCAGCTTCTGGGATTGTAATCCATTTGCAGTAAATACCGAAGGGCACCTGAATTTTGCAACAAAAAAAATATCACCAGGCGGGCATTGGATGTCAATCGCGGGAATTGTTTGCCGCAATACAAACGCAGATATGTTGAAATCGGCGGCTGTGTATTCGATGACAGCGATCGCTTTATTTGATGCGTTTATTATTTGCTGGGATGAAAAATACCGTAGTAATGTCATACGGCCCGAAACATATATCAATAAATACATGGACGAAAGGTGGAGGCCATTATTGCAAACGCCGCCGTTCCCGGAATATACCAGTGGGCACAGTGTTATTTCCACTGCTGCTGCTACCATATTGACCAGCCTGTTTGGTGAAAATATTGCTTTTGATGATGATACAGAAGTTGAATTTGGCTTGCCCGTTAAAAATTTCGCCTCATTTAGAGATGCCTGCAACGAAGCCGCCATTTCGCGTTTGTATGGTGGCATACATTACCGGGCAGCTATTGAAAATGGTCAGCAACAGGGAGATCATTTAGGAAAATGGATGATAAAGAAAATCCGGTTGATGTGATGTATTGTCAGGGATAAGCAGTTATGTGATGTAATGTTGTCGGGCAAAAAATATCTCTTCCGGACGAGATTGGGGAAAAAACGGGATTTTCAAACACCGGTCCGTAATGACTGATTTAAGGTAAAAAAACAACTATGTATAAACGGCTGATATTTATTTTTTTTGCAGGATTTGTTCAATCGCTCGTTGCTCAAAAAAACTATGTTTTCACAAAAGGCTTATTTGTAAATGGCGCCCATCATTATGGAAGAGAGGCACTTTATACCGATAGCCTGGCTTACCAGTTGTACCACCAAACACTGATCAAACCCGAAGCCGGTAAAACATTTGGACAAGCCACTAACGGGGAAGCAATTGTTTGGAAAGAAGTAATTGCAGACAGCAACAACCTCTTTAGAAGCAGGCGTTTTGGCGCAGGCGGTTATTTGTATTTAACCTATACTTCGACTAAACAAGAAAATGTATTGCTGAATATTAAAGGCAACAGTGCCGTGTATTTTAATGGCGTGTTGCATGCGGGTGATCCATACAATGCAGGCTGGTTGTATATTCCGGTACAATTAAAAAAGGGTTTGAATGAATTGTATGTACGCACTTACTTTCAAACTTCCGCATCCATTATATTTCCCGGAAAATCAGTCATAATCAGCACCGCGGATTCCACAATGCCACACATTGTGTTGAATAAACAAAATGGGGTGTTGCAGGGTGCGGTGGTGATAATAAATTCAGGGGCGACCGATATAAAGCAGTACCAGGTAAAGGCGGAGGTAGAAGGTAAAACTATTGTCACAAATATTCCGGCTATACCAGCCATGGCTACCCGAAAAGTCTTCTTTAGTTTTGATGCGGCCGGAATAAACCAAACAGGAAAATTTGATTGCAGCTTAACCTTATTGAACAACAATAAAATCATTGACGAAAAGAAGATACTGCTGGAAGCAGTTGATTTATCCGCCAAATACAGCAGTACATTTATTAGTAATGTAGATGGCAGTTTACAATATTATGCGGTAACACCGCAGTTAAACGGTACAAAAGAAAATGCTGCCTTGTTTTTATCGGTACATGGAGCAGGCGTAGAAGCAATTGGCCAGGCCAAGGCTTACCAGTCTAAAGACTGGGGCACATTGGTGGCGGCTACTAATCGCCGTCCACGCGGATTCAACTGGGAAGACTGGGGCAGGATGGATGCACTGGAAGTGTTATCTATTGCCAAAGAAAAATTTAAACCCGACCCGCAACGCATTTATCTTACCGGGCATTCCATGGGTGGACATGGCACCTGGTTTTTAGGCGCCACTTACCCTGGCAACTGGGCGGGTATTGCTCCATGCTCCGGCTATCCTACTTTAAAAGAATATGGCTCTGCCGATGGCAAAATTCCGGATAGCAGCAGCAATCGTGTTGAGCAACTGTTGTTGCGTGCCGGCAACCAAAGTGATGTGTTAAAGCTTGCCAATAATTATAAGCCACTCGGTGTATATGTACTTCACGGCGATTCCGACAGGGTGGTTTCGGTGAATTATGCCCGGCAGATGAAAAAGGTTTTGGGTGCATTTCATAGCGATTTTAGTTATTACGAATACCCGGGCGGCGAACATTGGTTTGGCGACCAAAGTGTAGACTGGAAGCCTTTGTTCGACTTTTTTAAATGGCATACCCGTTTGGCTGATAGTGCGGTCAATGAAATTGATTTCACCACATCTAATCCCGGTATTTCTTCCACCTATCGCTGGGCTGCTGTTTTACAACAAATACATCCTTTGCAATACAGCAATATAAAACTGGTGCGTAACGGCGCTACCAAATCAATTAGCGGTACAACTCAAAATATCAGGGTTTTAAAATTCGCTTTGAATGATTTTAAAGTAAATACTACTGTTAGTATTAAACTGGATAAAAGCGAGTCAATCCAATACACCATCAACAATCTGAATGATAGCCTGGTATTAGTTTTAAATGATGGCAAATGGATGATAGGTACTTCGCCAGGATTGAACCGGAAAGGCCCGCATCGCTATGGAACTTTTAAAGATGGTTTCAACAACAACATGGTTTTTGTGTATGGCACCAGCGGCACAAAGGAAGAAAATGAATGGAGTTTAAATAAGGCAAGGTACGATGCTGAAACATGGTATTACAGGGGCAATGGTGCAGTTGATATTATTGCTGATAAAGAATACTCCATGGTCAAATACAAAGACAGGGGCGTTATACTTTTTGGTAACGGTACAACAAATAGTGCATGGAAGATTTTGTTAAGCGACTGCCCGATACGGGTAGAGCGTAACAGGGTTTCAGCGGGTGATAAAGTATGGACCGGTGATGATCTCGGCGCTTATTTTGTTTGGCCGGTCCAGGGTTCTTCTGTAGCTTCTGTTTCGGTGGTTGCAGGTAGTGGTTTGAAAGGAATGCAGGCTGCATCTGCAAATCAGTACTTTGCCGGAGCAAGCGGTTTTCCCGATTTTATGATCTATAGTTTAGATATGTTGCGTTCTGGTGCCACCGGTGTGAAGATGGCCGGCTTTTTTGATAACGATTGGAAAATGAGCAAAGACGAATTCATTGAGCAATAAGCAAAAGACTGAAAGGGGGACTTCAGCGGAGAAGGGTTGCTCCTACGGAGCAGATGCGATGATTGTTGTGTTGCTAAAAAGAGGTTGCTCCTTTGGAGTATGAAATGCAGGAAGCTAATGATTTAGCAATAGGCCTGACTCCGTAGAAGTCGCTTCTTTGTAGAAAATGATAATATGGTTGTATTTGCGTGCCGTAGGTACCCATCACCTGGATCGCTTAAGTTAGCGGATTACTACTGCGGAGCAAATGTGGATGTCTTTTGTGTTGCTACAAAGAGTCTGCTCCTATGGAGCAGGGGAAACGAAAAGCGTTGATTTTACAGCGTATCTTAACTCCGTAGGAGTTTACTCTTTGTAGAAATAAAATGGTGGTTGTATTTGCGTGCCGTAGGTACGCCCCAATTTCGATGAGCAGGCATCAGGCTGGAATGAAATGTTTCTTAAAAGGATCCCCGATGGTTTCCAGCACACGGGAGTGACACAACGGTGATGCCATGAAAAACAAATGTCGGTAAACAAAAAAACGATTGTAAATAATTGCTATATCAGTTAAAATAATGACCAGCCGATGGACTAAATTGTAGTAATTTAGTCAGCTCAAAGAAAGCCTCATTACATATCTGCTCATATTGCAAAAAAACAATTTTACAAAATCAGTACATCGCATAAAAACACTATTAATGAAACGATTCTTTCCATTTTTTGCCAGCCTGTTTTTCTGCACCGTGATGGTAGCACAAACCTATACACCCACACCCGAAAATTTAAAAGCCAGGCAGGCGTTCAGGGATGATAAGTTTGGACTTTTTATTCACTGGGGGCCATTTAGCATACCAGGAGATGGCGAATGGGTGATGAACAATAAAAACATCAAGGTGAATAATTATAAACGCCTGATGAACTTTTTTAATCCCATTGAATTTAATGCAGAACAATGGGTCAGTATGGCTAAAGGTGCAGGAATGAAATACATCACCCTCATTACCCGTCACCACGATGGTTTTAGTATGTGGGATACGAAATATTCGGATTTCAACATCATGCATTCTCCTTACAAAAAAGACATTGTTAAACTCATGGCGGATGAATGTCACAAGCAGGGCATTCAATTGTTTTTATATTATTCATTACTGGATTGGGGCCGGGAGGATTACCCGCATGAAACTGGTAAAACAGGCCAGGGTACCGGAAGAACAGGCCATGGTAATTATGCCAGTTACCTGCAATTTATGAAGAACCAGTTAACTGAATTATTAACCAACTATGGTACCATTGGCGGTATTTGGTTTGACGGTCATTGGGATCAGACCCAACCGGAAGGCGCCGCAGATCGTACCTCCAGGATAGATTGGAAATACGATGAAATATACAGCCTGATTCACCGGCTGCAGCCGCAGGCATTAATTGGCAATAATCATCACATGACACCATTTGCCGGTGAAGATTTCCAGATGTTTGAAAAAGATCTTCCGGGTGAAAATAAATCGGGGTTAAGTTTCCAGGAAGCATCGGAACAATTGCCCGTTGAGACCTGCGAAACCATGAACAATTCCTGGGGGTTTAGCATCACTGACCGCAGTTACAAATCTACCAAACAGTTGATTCATTACCTGGTAAAAGGCGCCGGGCTGGACGTGAATTTTTTATTGAATGTAGGCCCAATGCCCAACGGAAAAATACAATCCGAATTTACAGATACATTAAAGAAAATGGGAGAGTGGTTACAGTTAAATGGCGAAACCATTTATAACACCCGGGGCAATGTTTATCCTCAGCAAAACTGGGGTGTGGTAACTGCTAAAAACAAAACCTTGTACCTACATATTATCAATAAACCGGCACAGCAATCTTACATTTTTATGCCGGAGTTTAAGGGGAAAATCATTTCAGCTTCGCTAAGGGCAGATAAAAAAAATATCAAATTTAAACAAATGCCCGAAGGAACATTTATATACCTGGATGGCGTAAAGCTGGACGATACCGATACCATTATTCAATTGAATATGCAATAATAACGGCCTGCAAATCCGGGCAATTGGAGAATTAAAACAGACCAATATGATTCGTAATTTAATTTTAAAGGGGCTTTTTACCAGCACTTTTTTAGTGATCATTTTATTTTCGCCGGCACAACAGTTAGCCAGGTATGTTGATCCGCTGATAGGTACTGGCGGTCATGGTCATACTTATCCCGGTGCAACGGTTCCTTTTGGTATGATACAGTTAAGCCCCGATAATGGCACCCAGGGTTGGGATTGGTGCAGTGGTTATCATTTTACCGATTCTATGATTGCAGGTTTTAGTCATACTCATTTAAGTGGCACCGGCATTGGGGATTTATGTGATATCTCGGTAATGCCTGCCAGTGGTTTGGTAAATGATACCTTTAGTTTATACCGCGAAAAGTTTTCTCACGCCAATGAAAAAGCAAGTCCGGGCTTTTATGAAGTAACCCTCGACAATGGAATTAAAGCTGCCTTTACTACTACCGAAAGATGCGGTTTGCATCAATACTCCTTTCCAAAAGGTGCTGACCCGGTTATCCGTTTTAACCTTGGCTTTGCCATCAACTGGGATAGTCCTACCGAAACCTTTATTGAAAAATTAAATGATTCTACCATTATCGGTTACCGTTATTCCAAAGGCTGGGCGCATACGCAACGACTATATTTTGCAGCCCGTACATCTGTTCCATTTACAAATTTATACCTGGCGAATGGTAGAGAAAGTGTAACCGGGAAGAGTGCAAAAGGCAAACTGGTAAAAGGGCAATTGTTATTTAAAAACAAAGCCGGCAAAACCATCTTGATGAAGGTGGCGCTTTCTTCAGTTAATACAAATAAGGCATTATTAGCGCTCGGTGAAATAAAGGGATGGAACTTCAATGCAGTTAGAAATTCAGCAGAAGCTAAATGGGAAAAAGAGTTACAAAAAATAGCCGTTAAAAGTACAGATGAAATATCAAAAAAGATTTTTTATACTGCCTTGTATCATACCTGTGTGGCGCCGGTATTGTACTCAGATGCCGATGGCACTTACCAGAACGCCAAAGGGCAAATAAGGAAAATGCCTTCCGGGCAACGTTATTCTGTTTTTTCTTTATGGGATACTTTCAGGGCGCTGAATCCTTTATTTACCATCACTCAACCCGGCCGGCTTACCGAATTAATCAATACCATGCTGGCCTTTTATGAAGAAAATGGTTTGTTGCCGGTTTGGGATTTAAGTTCATGCGAAACCAATTGCATGACCGGCTACCATGCCATCCCGGTAGTGGCCGATGCCGTCTTAAAAAATACCAAAGGGATTGATTATGAAAAAGCATTTGCTGCGATGAAAAAAAGCGCCATGCAAAATGTACGGGGTACCGACCTGTACCGCCAGTATGGATATATTCCGCAGGATAAATATGGCAGCAGCGTAACGGTTACGGTTGAATATGCTTACGATGACTGGTGCATAGCACAGGTAGCAAAAAAGTTAGGTAAAATGGATGACTATTCAACTTTTATGAAACGCTCAGCCTACTGGAAAAATTTATTTGATCCTGCAACCGGTTTTATCAGGGCCAAAAACAGTGATGGTAACTGGGTAAGTCCTTTTGATCCATACCTCTCTGAACATGATGAGCATAAGGCGATGTATACCGAAGGAAACGCATGGCAGCATTCTTTTTTTGTACCGCATGATGTAAAAGGTTTGGCAACAGCACATGGAGGCAATGCATTATTTATAAAAAAATTGGATTCACTATTTACCGTCAGTTCTGAACTGAAAGGAGCCAACACATCGCCGGATGTGAGTGGCCTGATTGGGCAGTATGCTCATGGCAATGAACCAAGCCATCATATCGCTTATATGTACACCTATGTTGGCGAAGCCTGGAAAACACAGGAAAGAGTAAGGGTGATTATTGATTCTATGTACCACGACCGGCCCGATGGTTATGCAGGCAATGAAGACTGCGGGCAAATGAGTGCATGGGGGGTATGGAGTATGGCGGGGATATATCCCGGTAACCCTTCCGGCGGCCAGTATATTTTTGGAAGCCCGCAATTTGATGAAGTGAAATTCAATCTCGCAGGAAGCAAAACATTTGCAATCCGTACAAAAAATGCGGGGAAGGGTAAGCCCTATATTCAAAGTGTGCAGTTAAACAATCAACCATATAATAAAACTTATATTGATCATGCTACTTTAATGAACGGGGGCATTTTGGAATTCACCATGGGGGAAAAACCAAACAAGGCTTTCGGACAATCACCATCCACCTGGCCTGCATCTTCAAATTAATAAAACAAATTGCTACATGAATCGTAATGAATTTATAAAAAACGCCGGTTTGCTAAGTGCAGGCTTACTTTTAAAAGATCTTTCTTTTGCACAAAGTGGTGCTTCATTCCCGGTGGTTCGTGTTCCATTAGAGAAAAGAAAGTTTCAAAGTAAAGCGGTGGAAGCTGCCATCGCAGAGTTCCAGGCAAAAGTGAAAAACAAGGAACTTGGATGGTTATTTGAAAACTGTTTTCCCAATACACTGGACACCACGGTTGATTTTGAAATGATCAATGGCAAACCGGATACCTATGTAATTACCGGTGATATTGATGCCATGTGGTTAAGAGACAGTACTGCCCAGGTATGGCCTTACCTGCTACTGGTAAAAAAAGACAGGGAACTGCAGCAGTTGATAACAGGCGTCATTAACCGGCAGGTAAAATGCATTTTAAAAGATCCTTATGCCAATGCATTTTACAAAGATAAAAACCAGGTAAGCGAGTGGAAAAGTGATCTTACGAAAATGCAACCGGGTATACATGAACGTAAATGGGAGATAGATTCTTTATGTTACCCAATCCGCCTGGCTTACAATTACTGGAAATTAACGGGTGATACTACGCCATTTGACACCCAGTGGAAGGATGCCATCAAAGCAACCCTAACAACTTTTAAGGAGCAGCAACGTAAAACAGGTAAAGGCCCCTATTCCTTTCAGCGCACCACCGCATGGGCTACGGATGGGGTGCCCCTGGCTGGCTATGGTTATCCAATAAAACCAGTTGGTTTGATCTGTTCTATGTTCCGGCCAAGTGATGATGCAACGGTATTTCCATTCCTGGTGCCGTCCAATTTTTTTGCGGTGGTAAGTTTGCAACAGGCTGCCACGATGGTGAAGCAAATTTCAAAAGATGTTCCACTGGCAAATGAATTGCAGGCATTGGCAAATGAGGTAGAAAAAGCATTGCAACAACACGCGGTTATCAATCACCCGCAGTACGGAAAAATTTATGCTTATGAAGTAAACGGTTTTGGCAGTTATAATTTAATGGATGATGCCAATGTACCCAGTTTATTATCGCTGCCTTATTTAAACGCTGTAAAAAATACCGACCCGGTTTATATCAACACCCGTAAGATGTTGCTGTCTGTTAACAATCCTTTCTTCTTTAAAGGCAGGGCTGCAGAAGGCATTGGTGGACCTCATGCCGGCATGGATATGATCTGGCCACTGAGCATAGTAATGCGGGGCCTTACCAGCAGGGATGACAACGAAATAAAAGCCTGTATAGAAATGCTGCGAAAAACCCATGGAGGTACCGGGTTTATGCATGAGTCGTTTCACAAGGATGATGCAACCAATTTTACCCGTAAATGGTTTGCCTGGGCAAATACTATTTTTGGCGAATTGTTATGGGAGGTTTACCGGTCTAAACCACATTTGCTGGTGTAATTATTTTTAAATTATCAGTATAAATACAACACCTAATTTTAAATTTTATCATGACCAGGAAATGTTTATTGTGTAGCAGTTTACTATTTGTCTTCCTGCTAAATTATGTTCCAACAGTGGGCGCCCAGCAAAAAATAAATGCAGATTCGATCCGTAATAAAATGCAGTGGTTTGCCGATGCCAAACTGGGCATCTTCATTCATTGGGGAATGTATTCGGTAAACGGTGTGGATGAAAGCTGGAGCTTTCATAATAAAAAAATAAGCCACGCAGATTACATGAAACAAATGAAGGGGTTTACGGCTTCCAAATATGATCCGAATGCATGGGCGGCGTTAATCAAAGAAACCGGAGCAAGGTATGCCGTCATCACTACCAAGCATCATGATGGCCTTGCATTGTGGCCAACCAAACAAAATCATTTTAATGTGGTAGATAATACCCCTGCAAAAAAGGATGTGCTGCAGCCTTTTTATAATGCGTTGGATCAACGGGGTATTAAGCGTGGTGCCTATTTTTCTTTGATTGACTGGAGCCATCCGGATTATCCCGGTTTTTTAAAAGACAGCAGCCGGTACAAAGTGGCGGATCAACCTGATCGCTGGAAACGGTTTCAAAATTTCTATCAATCCCAGATCAATGAAATCAATACTGCCTACAAACCTGATTTGTGGTGGTTTGATGGTGATTGGGAACATAGTGCTGAAGAATGGCAGGCTGAAAAACTAAGGTCGCAAATACTGGCAAAGAAACCAACAGCCATCCTTAACGGAAGATTACAGGGCTTTGGTGATTATGATACGCCGGAGCAAAACTTCCCGGTATCCCGGCCGAAATTTAACTGGTGGGAATTGTGCATGACCACCAATAATAACTGGGGCTATCACCCCGATGACAGTGCTTATAAAACTCCCTTTGAAGTGATTACCATTTTTGCAGATGCTGTAAGCAATGGCGGTAATTTATTGTTAGACATTGGACCAAAGGCGGATGGGACCATACCACCCGAACAAATCAATATTTTAAAGGAACTGGGTAAGTGGAATAAAAAGAATGGGGAGGCCATATTCGGTACAGTTGCAGGTTTACCGCAGGGCCATTTTTACGGCCCTACCACTTTATCAAAAGATTCATCGGTGCTATATCTTTTTTTACCGGCTCAGACTGCGGGAAATATTATGGTAAAAGGATTGGTAAATGGAATAAAAGATATCACGGTGGTAGGCACCAACCAGCATTTAAAGCATAAAGTGGTTGGCAAAATATCCTGGAGCCCGGTACCGGGCCTGGTATTTATCAATGTCCCTGAAAAAGTACGGGATGAGTACATGACCGTGTTAAAACTTATATTGGATAAACCGTTGAAATTATACCGTGGGCAGGGAGGTTTGAATTAATATCAGTTAAATATCCGGTAAACAATTTTTAACAAAAAGGCAGTAGTCTGCTTGTTGAAAATGGAGGCTCTGTTCTATGCTGTCAATGGTAAAGCACCATCAGTATTTTTAAAATCAAATAAACAAATTCCAATCAATGCATAAAATATCGATAATCCTGTTTTTTACTTTTGGTACGATGTTTCTTTTTGCACAACAAAAAGTAAACATCATTCCACAACCGGTCAGTCTGCAGGTAAATGAGGGAGCATTTTTGTTGGATGCCAATACCGCTATTCAATACAGTAGTTCAAATAAAGAGTTAAGAGCAGCAGCTGATTTCTTTACTGCATATGTAAAAAGTATATGCGGCTATACGTTACCGGTAAATGTCGCAAAGAAAAGGATAATCCTGTTTCAACTAACCAAATCAGAAGAAACCGGGGAAGAAGGTTATCAGCTGAGCGTAACGCCTTCAACCATTACGATTAAAACCAATACAAAGGCTGGGATTGTATATGGAATGCAAACCATTTTTCAAATACTGCCAGCAGTTCGCACCAATGCAGTGGTGCAAATCCCCTGTATGCAGGTAACGGATTATCCCCGTTTTAAATGGCGCGGTATGCACCTGGATGTAAGCCGTCATTTCTTTTCTCCTGATTTCGTCAAAGAGTATATTAACCTGATGGCTACTTATAAAATGAACATTTTTCACTGGCACCTGGTAGATGATACCGGCTGGCGGATTGAAATAAAAAAATATCCAAAGCTTACATCTGTTGGAGCCTGGCGGGTAGATTATACTGATAAAGTATGGGGAGCAAGGCCACAGGCAAAGCAAGGAGAGGAGCCGACTTACGGAGGGTACTACACCCAGGATCAAATCAGGGAAATTATTCAGTACGCTGCTGAAAGAAATGTAACCATTGTGCCGGAGATTGAAATGCCCGGTCATATTGCTTCTGCAATCGCAGCCTATCCTGCATTGAGTTGTAACCAGTCGCCCCAACTGCCTTTAACCGGTGGCAATTACACTAATATGTCCAGTAATTATTGTGCGGGTAATGATTCAGTATTTCATTTCCTGGAAAATGTTTTAAACGAGGTTATCCAACTGTTTCCATCCAGATACATTCATATCGGGGGTGATGAAGTGGATAAAACTTCCTGGAAAAAATGTGCCCGTTGCCAGGCAAGAATAAAATCAAACGGGCTTAAAAACGAAGAAGAACTGCAGAGCTATTTTATAAAAAGGATAGAGCAGTTCATCATCAGTAAAAATAAAAAAATGATTGGCTGGGATGAAATTTTAGAAGGCGGCCTGGCTCCTTCAGCTACGGTGATGAGCTGGCGTGGAGAGAGTGGGGGTATTGAAGCCGCAAAGATGAATCATGACGTAGTGATGACGCCGGGATCGCCCTGTTATTTTGATCATTACCAGGCAGGCCCGGAAGGTGAGCCGCCAGCGATCGGCGGATTTAATACCGTAAAGAAAGTGTACGAATATGAACCCATTCCAGCCGAACTAACTGCCATACAGGCAGAATATGTATTGGGTGCACAAGGCAATGTCTGGACCGAATTCATTTCTACGGCGGAGCATTTGGAGTATATGGTATTACCCCGTATGCCGGCGTTGGCGGAGGTTTTATGGACACCGGCTAAAAATAAAAACTGGGAACAGTTTAATCAAAAGTTACAGGTGCTCTTCAAAGGCTACAACCAAAAAGGGCTGCATTATTCACCGGGTAACTTTACAGTAAATATCAAACCGGCATCTCAAAATGGAAAATTGTTTGTAACACTTTCCAGCGAAGCCTTAAATCCGGCTATTTTTTATACCGCCGATGGAAGTTTGCCAAATGCACAAAGTAAAGCATACACACAACCCATTGCCGTAAATGAATCTTCAACGATAAAGGCTATTACGGTAGTAAATGGAAAAGTGATGGGTTTAAAACCTGCAGAACAATCCTTTGCCATGCATAAAGCCATTGGCAGCAATGTTGTGTATACCAACCCGGTTAATAAAAACTATATGGCGGATGGTCCTAATTCATTAACCGATGGTGTGAGAGGAACTTATGCCGTGGGTAAATACTGGCATGGGTTCAACGGGAAAGATATGATTGCAACAGTTGATTTAGGTGAAGAAAAATCAATTCAAAGCATCAGCCTTGGATGTTTACAAAATTATAAGGACTGGATTTTTTTACCGCAGTCAGTATCATTCGAGGTATCAGCAGATGGCAGCAATTTTGTATTCGTACAAACAATCAGCAACCCCGTTTCAGTAAATGAAGCCAATGCGATTATTCATGATTTTAAGGTGAATTTTGCATCGCAAAAAGTACGGTATGTCAGGGTGTCTGCAAAAAATTTAGGTGTATGCCCCAAGGGCCATAGTGGTGAAGGACAGCCGGCGTGGTTATTTGCAGATGAGATTATTGTAAATTGATAAATTGCAGCAGCAGCGGAAGTAAGTTGTTAAATGAGTACCATGATTAATAGTCAGAATAGGCAATCGAAATTAAACCTGGTAATAGAGCCCTGAAAGGGCGTAATATCCCAGCAATGGGTAAAGCCCATCGGGATATGCAACGGCGAAATGAAATGACCATGGATAAAAACGCATAAAAACAGTAAATCAATTTTTATATAATGATCCCTACAAAAAAAATAAAAGCCTACATACCAATTATCAGCATTTTAACCTGCTGTTTACTGGCAGTTACCATTTCTTTCGGCCAAATAGTAACAAAGGTTACCGATCCGGTAGAATGGGTAAATCCTTTAATGGGCACAGATTCCAAACCCAGCTTATCAAATGGGAATACTTACCCGGCTATCTCTGTTCCATGGGGGATGAATTATTGGGTGCCGCAAACAGGGGCCATGGGAGATGGCTGGCAATACCAATATGCAGCCGACAAAATCCGGGGCTTCAAACAAACGCACCAGCCTTCGCCCTGGATGAATGATTACGGACAGTTTTCCATTATGCCGGTAACCGGTCATTTAAAGTTTACCCAGGATGCACGGGCAAGCTGGTTCTCACACAAAGCAGAAATTGCAAAGCCTTACTATTACAGCGTTTACCTGGCTGATGCAGATGTTACCACAGAAATAACTCCCACAGAACGTGCGGCGCAGTTCAGGTTTACTTATCCCAAAACGGATAGCGCATTTATTGTGGTGGATGCTTTTGACAAAGGATCTTACATTAAAATAATTCCGGCCGAAAAAAAGATCATTGGATATACCACCCGGAACAGCGGGGGCGTGACAGTCAATTTTAAAAATTATTTTGTGCTCCTTTTCGACAAGGATTTTACCATCGCCAAAGCCTGGCACAATGATATGCTGACAAATGATTCGCTGGAATTATTGGCCAATCATGCCGGCGCAATTATCGGGTTTAAAACCAACAAGGGTGAAAAAGTAAATGTGAAAGTGGCATCTTCATTTATCAGTTTTCAACAAGCGGAAATAAATCTCACAAAGGAGCTTGCAAATGATTCATTTGACGCTACTAAACAAAAAGCAAAAGCGGCATGGAACAAACAAATGAACAGGCTGTTGGCTGAAGGTGGCACAGAGGATCAAACCCGTACCTTTTACTCCTGCCTGTATCGCACCATGCAGTTTCCTCAAAAACAATATGAGATGGATGCATCAGGAAAGATCATTCATTACAGTCCGTATAATGGCAAAACGATGCCGGGCTATCTCTTTGCAGGCACTGGTTTTTGGGATACGTTCCGGGCCTTGTATCCTTTTTTGAACCTGGTATTTCCATCCATTAACAAAGAAATGCAAGAGGGCCTGATCAATTGTTACAAGGAGGGAGGCTTTCTGCCGGAATGGAGTAGTCCGGGTTACCGCAATGTAATGGTGGGCAATAATTCTGCATCGGTAGTGGCAGATGCTTATATTAAGGGCCTTCGTGGTTACGATATCAATACCTTGTATGAAGCGTTGTTGAATGGAGCCAACCTGGAAGGACCGCAGGGTACCGGGCGTACCGGTGTGAAATATTATAATGCGCTGGGATATGTGCCTTATGATGTAAACATCAACGAAAATGTCGCCCGTACGCTTGAATATGCGTATGATGATTTTACTATTTACCAGTTGGCAAAAGCCCTTGGCCGGCCTCAAAAAGAAATTGATTTATTTGCAAAAAGAAGTCAAAATTTTAACTACCTTTTCGATACCGAAACAAAGCTGATGCGGGGGAAAAATAAGGATGGCAGTTTTCAAAAGTCGTTTAATCCGTTCAAATGGGGAGATGCATTTACCGAAGGAAATAGCTGGCATTATAGCTGGAGCGTTTTTCATGATGTTGCCGCACTGAAAAAATTAATGGGAGGTGATCAGCAATTTGTTCAGATGCTTGATTCTGTATTTGCCATGCCACCGGTTTTTGACAACCGTTATTACGGAAGTACCATCCACGAAATCCGGGAGATGCAAATCATGAACATGGGCCAATATGCACACGGCAATCAGCCCATTCAGCATTTTATCTATTTATACAATTATGCCGGTCAGCCCTGGAAAACACAATATTGGATAAGGGAAGCAATGAACCGTTTGTACCAACCAACACCGGATGGTTATTGTGGTGACGAGGATAATGGACAAACATCTGCCTGGTATGTTTTTTCTGCCATGGGTTTTTACCCGGTTTGTCCGGGAACCGATCAATATGTTTTGGGTGCTCCATTATTCAAAAAATTATCCATTCAGTTGGAAAATGGAAAAAAACTGGTGATCAGCGCTCCTGCAAATAATGATAAAAACAGGTATGTGCAAAGTGTTCACTGGAATGAGAAAAGCACCGAAAAAAATTGGATCAGCCATTTCGATTTACAGAAAGGAGGATTGCTTAAATTTGGGATGGGAGCGGCACCAAATAAACAGCGTGGCACAAGGGAGGAAGATGTACCTTTTTCGATGAGTAGAAAAAGCCCCCTCTAGCTCTCCGCCGCGGCGGAGGAGAACTGAAATGCAGATTCCTTTAACATGCTGGTGTCTGTAAAATTATAGGGAAGGATTAAGAAGTCGAAAAAACTTATTTTTTTGGGAGTAATAAATTTTACAAAAAGTAAAGTACTACTTTCTCAATCTTAAACCTGAAAAAGTATGTAGAAGTTGACGGAGTATGTAAAAGCTGTAACTATTGACTACTCATTATTCATTATTCATCACTCATTACACATTATTCTTGCTATATGAAATCAAAATTAATATTGGTACTTTCCTTATTGGTAGTGATCATTTTTGCCTGGATTGGCTGTATCAATTCCGGCAACAATGCAGCAGCTTCAATGCCCGATAAGGTAAGTTATAACTTTCACATCCGGCCGGTTTTATCTGATAAATGTTTTAAATGTCACGGCCCTGATGTAAATAAACGGGAAGCTGGTTTACGGCTTGATATTCCTGATTCTGCTTTTGCCCCGTTAAAGGAAACTAAGGGTGCTTTTGCATTGGTACCCTTTAAGCCGGAGCAGTCGGAATTATATAAACGCATCAGTTCCACCGATAGCGCTTACCAGATGCCAACCCCGGAGTCTCATCTCGGTTTACTGTCGGCCTATGATATCGGCCTGTTTAAGAAATGGATCAGCCAGGGAGCAAAGTATGAACCACACTGGGCATTTGTAAAACCGGTAAAAGCTCCATTGCCGCCAATAAAAGATAAGAACCTTGCAAAAAACGAAATTGATTATTTTATACTAGCTAAACAGGAACAGGCTGGGCTTTCACCCAACGAAGAAGGGGATAAGGAGCGACTCTTAAAACGATTATCACTCGATCTTACCGGTCTGCCACCATCCGAAAAAATGATGGATCAGTTTATAGCCAATAAAAATGCAAACGCTTATGAAGTTGTTGTGGATGAATTGTTGAATATGCCTGCCTATGGAGAAAAGATGGCGGTGCACTGGCTGGATGTTGCCCGCTATTCTGACAGCTATGGATACCAGGATGATAACGTTCGGACGCAATGGGCATGGCGTGATTGGGTGATCTATGCCTTCAATAAAAACCTGCCCTACAACCTGTTTTTAACCTGGCAAATTGCAGGCGATCTGTTGCCCAACTCAACCAAGGAGCAAATACTCGCAACGGCATTTTTCCGCAATCATAAATATACAGAAGAGGGAGGTGTAATCCCGGAAGAATACCGGATAGAATACATCATAGATAAAACCAAAACATTCGGTAAAGGTATTTTGGGATTAACCGTAGAATGTGCCCAATGCCATGATCATAAATACGACCCCATTTCACAAAAAGATTATTACCAGCTGTTCGCATTTTTTAACAATACCAAGGAAGTGGGCTACGAAGGTGATGTATCTCAATCAAAGCCGGCAAAAAATCCTATCCTTACTGTTAGTGATAATGAAGCGAAAACTATTTTAACATTCATCAATAAAAAAGATACCGGCAATTTAATGATTTCGGTGATGGGCGAAAATGATACCCTTCGAAAATCGTATATCCTTAATCGGGGAGTTTACAATAACCCTACTATGCAGGTGTACCCGGCGGCTTTGAAATCGGTGATGGCGTATGATACTATTAATAATCCCCGCAACCGGCTTGGGTTGGCTTCATGGACGGCCAACCGGAATAACCCGCTTACCGCCAGGGTTTTTGTTAATCACGTATGGCAGGAAATATTTGGAAGGGGCCTGGTAAAAACTTCGGGCGATTTTGGGATGCAGGGAGAACTGCCCTCGCATCCGGAACTGCTCGATTGGATGGCAGTGGATTTTATGGAACATGGATGGGATATTAAGCGGCTGCTGAAACAGGTGGTAACATCTGCAACTTACCGCCAGTCGGCCAAAATAAATGAAGAAAATCATAAAAAAGATCCCGATAATATTTACCTTACCCGTGCTCCCCGTTTGAAAGTGAAAGCTGAATTTGTAAGGGATATCATTTTGTATAGCAGCGGGTTACTGGTTAATACCATTGGAGGACCCAGCGTAAAACCATACCAGCCAAAAGGCCTTTGGGAAATGGCCAGTTCAGGCAGGGGTGAGTTGGCCACTTACAAACAGGATAAAGGGGATGCACTCTATCGGAGGGGGATGTACACTTTTATCAAATTAACCGTGCCTCCGCCGGGCATGATTGTATTTGATGCCAGCAACCGCGACCAGTGTGAAGTAAAACGATCTCAAACAAATACACCTTTACAGGCATTGATGATGATGAATGACCCAACGGTGCTGGAGGCCTCCCGTGTACTGGCTCAAAAACTGATGAAGGAAAATATTTCAACTGAAGAAAAAATAAAAAAAGCGTTTCATCGCATCATTTGCAGGGTTGCAAATAGTAAGGAAACTACTATTTTGAAAACTTACTTTGATGACCAGTTAAAGGCGTTTAAGGAAAAGCAACTGGATGCCAAAGCCACCTTAAACGTGGGTGAATTCCCCCATGATAAAAATATCGATGCGAATGTAGCTGCTGCATTAATGAAACTGATCAATATGATTTATAATATGGAAGAAGCCATCACAAAAACCTGATTATGAAAAAAGAAATGTTGGAACATAACCTTGCAATGAACCGCAGGCGGTTCCTTTCAAAACTGAGTTTGGGTATTGGAAGTGTAGCATTGGGATCTTTGCTGATACCGGATCTGTTTGGCAATAAGAGTGATGAAGAAATCCTGTTAAGCGGGTTGCCCCAGTTTGCACCCAAAGCCAAAAGGATCATCTACCTGTTTCAGAACGGAGCACCTTCTCAACTGGACCTGTTTGATTATAAACCCAAGCTGATTGAAATGTTTGGCCAGGATCTTCCGGAATCTATCCGCATGGGGCAGCGCCTCACTGGGATGACTGCAGATCAGAAAAAATTCCCATTAGCAGGAAGCGCATTCAAATTTGATCAGTATGGCCAGGCAAAGGCATGGATAAGTGAACTGCTGCCGCACACCGCTAAGGTAGCCGATGATTTGTGCATCATAAAAAGCATGTTTACGGAGGCCATCAATCATGATCCGGCGCTTACATTTTTTCAAACCGGCGCACAGGTGGGTAACCGTCCCAGCATGGGTTCGTGGTTGAGTTATGGCCTTGGTAGCGAAAATAAGAACCTGCCTGCCTTCTGTGTTTTACTGTCAAAAGGAAAAGGAAATGGACAGGGAGTATATTCGAAATTGTGGACCAATGGATTCCTGGATTCCGTTCACCAGGGAGTACAGTTTAGCAGCGGCGACAACCCGGTGCTCTACCTCAACAACCCGGAAAGTATTAACAAAGCTGATCGTCGTAAAATGTTAGATAAACTGGAAGAGTTAAATGCGGAAACATTTGCAGCAACAGGCGACGCCGAAATAAATGCCAAGGTGCAGCAATACGAAATGGCGTATCGCATGCAAACTGCCGTACCCGAAGTAACAGATCTTAGTAAAGAACCAGAGGATATTGTAAAATTATACGGACCTGATTGCCTGGTACCGGGAACCTATGCGGCCAATTGCCTGCTTGCAAGAAAATTATCCGAAAATGGAGTTCGCTTTGTACAGTTGTATCACCAGGGTTGGGATGCTCATGACAGCCTGCCCTCCCAGATAAAAGGACAGGCAATGGATACCGACCAGGCATCCGCTGCACTCATCACTGATCTGAAACAACGGGGCATGCTGGATGAAACATTAATTATTTGGGGCGGCGAATTCGGAAGAACCAATTATTGCCAGGGAAAGCTCACAAAAGATAATTACGGAAGGGATCATCATCCCAGGTGTTTTACCATTTGGATGGCAGGTGGCGGAATAAAACCAGGTGTGTATGGAGAAACCGATGATTTCGGTTACAATATTATTCAGAACCCTGTACACGTAAATGATTTTCATGCAACTGTTTTGCATTTGATGGGTGTCGATCATGAGAAGCTAACTTATAAACATTTGGGCAGGCGTTACCGGCTTACCGATGTAGCAGGGGAGGTGGTGAAGGGGATTATTACCTGATCTGGATCAGGATTCTAGGATTCAGGATGGGTAGGATCAGGTTTTAAAAGATTTTAGGATGGACAGGATACCAGGATAATAAAATTTACAACCAATCGGTCTTAATCATGGCTGCACAATCATCATCCCGATTACAATTTTCAAAACAAACCGGATAATAAATGGCAATAAAATTCTGTAATTCTAGCATTCTTAAATCCTGATCCATGAAGCGGCGGACATTTATAAAAAACACCTCCTTCGGAGCAGCCGGATTGATATACCAGCCTGGCTTTCTTTTTAAAGAAGATCCATTACTTGGTCACGCTAATAAGCGTTATCGCCTCAATACCAATTGGAGCAAGGCCGATGTTGCCCGCAATCCTGTGAATGATTGTCATGAGATGGTACAGGATAGTAAGGGCAGGATTATTTTATTAACCAATGAAATAAAAAACAATGTACTGATGTATGATAAGGGAGGAAAATTATTGACTACCTGGGGTAGCGAATATCCCGGTGCACATGGGCTAACCTTGTTCAACGAAAATGGAACAGACGTGTTATTTATATGCGATAATAAGCGCCACCAGGTAATAAAAACAGCGATGGATGGCAGCGTGTTGCTGGTATTGGATTATCCAAAAGAAACCGGTCAATATTCAAAAGCAGAGGAATATGTTCCAACCGAAACAGCCATTGCGCCAAACGGTGATATTTATGTTGCAGATGGGTATGGTAAAGATTTTATTATTCGTTATGATGCCAGGGGGCGCTACATCGGTCATTTCGGTGGAAAGGGCAATGAACCAAAGCACCTGTTAAATGCGCACGGTGTTTGTGTTGACCTGCGTGACGGGAAACAGCCCTGCCTGGTGGTAACATCCCGTCAGCAAAATGCTTTTAAACGGTTCACTTTCAAGGGAGAATATATCGACACCATTCCTTTGCCCGGAGCATGGGTTTGCCGCCCGGTAATAAAGGGAGCTTTTTTGTACGCAGCGGTTTTGCAGTCCAATTCAAACCAATGGAAGCAATCAGGTTTTGTAACGATCCTTGATAAAAATTTTAAAGTGGTTTCCAACCTGGGAGGCTCCGAACCAACCTACGTTGATAACAAACTGGATGAAATGTACCAAACGGTCAAATACTTTCAATATCCCCATGACGTATGCGTGGACGATGAAGAAAATTTATATATCGCTCAATGGAATTCGGGCAAAGTATATCCTTATAAATTATCACCTGTTATTTAATGAATAACCTAATGGCCATCTTATTGAGTGTGGGTTCCTTATTATGCAAGGCGCAGGTACCGGCACAGTTAGCACCCCCGCTATTAAAATATCAATCTGTATTTTTTAAAAACTCAGCCAGTGTGGAATTAAAGTTTGCGCAACAGGGGGCACAAATTTATTATACGGTCAATAACAATCCGCCTACTCAAAATGACAAATTGTATAGTAAACCGGTTCAGATAAAAAAATCTTTTACAACCTTAAAGGCGATCACTGCCGGAACCGGTTTTTTGCCATCAGAAATGGTGTCGGCGACTTTTATAAAAGATGGTTTTAAAATTCAATCGGTGCAATCAACTGAGGCAAATGAACGGTTTCCTGGTAGCGGAATCAACACATTAATTGATAATGTGGGAGGAGTTACAAATAGGAACGCTGGCACCTGGATGGGCTTTCAGCAGGATTCCGTTGTGGTTGATATCCGGTTGGCACACAGTCAGAAAATAGCTGCTGTAGTACTCCACTTCCTGCTTGATCCCGGTAGCTGGATCTTTTTACCTGCGCATATCCGTATTTTTTATTTTGACGACATCACGCAGTCTTTTCAACTAATGACTGACAAGGTTATTGTACCGGATAAACAAATAAATGGACCAATTTGCCAGCCGGTAAAACTGGATACAGTAAAAAAAATATCTACGGAGAAAGTAAAAATTATAATGACCGGAATCAGGTCATTACCCGAATGGCACCCGGGTAAAGGACAACATGGATGGATTTTCATTGATGAAATAAAAGTGTATTAAATATGGAGCGATTGAAAGCGATTTTGTATAATACCAGCTTTGCAATGAATTGCCTGTTGGTTTTCCTGTTAATTTTTGAAAGTGGTTTAACATTACCACCACTGGTACAAACAGTGGGGCGAATGCATCCACTTCTGTTGCATTTTCCCATCGTGCTGATGGTACTCTGTGCTTTTTGGGAATTAATTTCATTCCAAAAAAAATGGATCACTCCGGAACAATCTGCTATTGGAGACTGGTTGTTGCTATTTGCCTCTCTTTCGTCGGTGGGTAGTGCCTTAATGGGATTATTTCTTTCAAAAGAAGAGGGATATACAACAGAAGTGGTGGCATTGCATAAATGGGGTGGTGTGTTCATTTCCATATTGTCAATAGCATGGTATGCATTCAGGCATCATGTACGCAGGATGAAAGTTGTAATGGCAGTTACTTCCTTAACAGGATTGATCATTGTAATCTTTACCGGCCATCTTGGAGCTGATATAACGCATGGTGAAAATTTTTTATTGGCACCGGTTACAAAAGAGGACCAAATACCAAATGTGTTATTTGAAGACGCCGTGATATTTACCAACATGGTACAACCTATTTTAAAATCAAAATGTATCAGTTGCCATAATGAAAAGAAAGCAAAAGGTGAGCTGGTAATGGAATCAGCCTCTTTGTTGCTTAAAGGTGGTAAAAACGGCGCTTTATGGGATTCAACGCAAAAGGATTTTGGATTAATGCTGCAAAGGATTCATTTGCCGTTGGAAAACAAAAAACACATGCCACCTACTGGTAAGCCGCAACTTACAGATGAGGAAGCAAATATTATTTATCACTGGATAAAAGGTGGGGCAAGTTTTACAGCCAAAGTTGCTGAATTACCGGCAAACGATACGCTAAGCGTTTTGGCTTCAGCTTTATTTAATACGATTGAAACAGATGTATATGCTTTTGAACCAGCAGATGAAAGCAAAATAAAAGCTTTGAGCAATAACTATCGCTTTGTTACACCGCTGGCATTGGAGTCTCCTGCCTTGGGGGTGGAATTTTTTGGTGCTGCACAATTTAAGCCGGAACAACTGAAGGAATTAGTAGCCGTTAAAAAACAGGTGGTATCACTCAATTTAAATAAAATGCCGGTAACTGATGAAGACCTTAAAACGATTGCGCAATTTATTAATCTTCGGAAGCTTAATCTATCATTTACAAATATTAACGGAACCGGCTTGGGGGCGTTAAATTCATTAAAAGAATTAAAGCAGCTATCCCTTTCCGGTACCGGCGTTACTGCAACACACCTGAGTTCATTGGCCTCTTTGCCCAATCTGACACAATTGTACATCTGGAGTACACCGGCGCAATCGCAGAATCTGTCAGTATTGCAACAACAGTTGAAAAATAGCAGGATAGAAACCGGCTTTACAGGTGATACCATCATAATAAAGCTGAACCCGCCGATGGTAGAAAATGAAGAGCAGGTATTGCTTGAGCCAACGCCCTTAAAATTGAAACATTTTGTAAAAGGCGTAACCATACATTATACAACGGATGGAACCGAGCCGGATAGTTTACAGTCACCAATATTCAAGGGCGATTTTAAACTGGATAAAAATATGTCGGTGAAGGCAAAGGCCTTTAAACCAGGTTGGATCAGCAGCGATATAACGGAACGTACTTTTTTTAAAGCCGGGTATAAAATTGATTCTATCCGTTTGTTACAACCTGCCCCGGATCCACCATATAAGTCGTACCATGCAACGATACTTTCGGACACGGAAAAAGGAGATCTGAAGTTTAGCAGTGGCAAGTGGATTGGGTATAGAGGCATACCAATGCAGGCGGTACTTTATTTTGATACGTTACAAAGTATATCCTCCGTCACTGTTAGTAGTTTGATTGATATAGGCGGTTATATTATGCCACCGCAGCAGGTGGAAGTGTGGGCAGGTAAAGATCCCGATCATGTTCGTTTAATAAAAAGGATTACTCCTGAACAACCGGTTAAGGAAGCTCCAGGCTATATGAAAGGATACGAACTGACCTTTAACCCGGTTAAAGAAAAATATTTAAAAGTGGTGGTTATTCCGGTTGCTAAGTTACCAGCATGGCATCGGGGAAAAGGGGATAGAGGATGGGCTTTTGTTGATGAGATTTTTTTGAATTAGTATTCATTTTTAATAAACCATGCTAATCAAACAAATAATTTTACTTTTGATTTCAAATAAATTAAATACTATGTCATTTTAAATTTTTGTATGAAAAAATCAATTAATCGCTTTGAAACTTTTGAAGACCTTGACAAGTATCATGAGTTGATAATGAAAAATTCTACCATTGAAGAGCGGTTCAGATGGTTGAAAAGCATGCAGGAATTTACATTGTTAATGCACCCACCAAAAGATTTTTCAAAAAAAATCACCATTAGGAAATGGATTTGCTAAACAAGGAATATATTCTTTTTTTTTCTTGTGCAATTAAAAACAAACTCCGGTATTTAATGATAGGGGGTTATGCAGTAAACTACTATGGATATAGCCGGAATACTCGTGATCTTGATATTTGGTTAGCTCCTACTAATGAAAATAAAAAAGCGTTTATAAACACTTTAAAATGTATGGGCTATTCAGAAATGGAAGTGGCTCCAATAGATAGTGAAGATTTTACCCAACCCTATATAGCTAATGTAGGTGGTCCGGATTCGCCGATGGATTTTTTAACTATCGTTCATCACCTGGTTTCATTCGACGAAGCAGAAAATGAAAAAATGGTTTTTGATATTATGAATGGTTTGGCAGAGAACCTTGTGTCGTACAATTTTCTAATCGATTTAAAGTTGCGGGCCAGGAGACCTAAAGATTTATTTGATATTGAACAATTGAATAAACTCAGAAACAATTCTTAATTTTTGAAGGAGCAATATTAATTCATTTTTGATACGCACATTCTGCGGTGATTGTAGATTATATTTATCGTTCGTATAAGTTTCATCCAATAAATAAAGTCGCATCCGGATTTAACCCAGCTTTTGTATTTTTACCCAAATCTATTGGCATGGATGTAAAAATGGAACCTTCCTGGAAAGAAGTCCTGAAAAATGAGTTTACCAAACCATATTTTTTAGAGATCGTCACCTTTTTAAAAACGGAAAAATCGGCGGGTAAAACAATTTATCCTCCTGGGACGCTTATATTCAATGCTTTTAATCAAACACCATTCGACAAAGTACGTGTAGTAATTTTAGGCCAGGATCCTTATCACAACCCGGGACAGGCGCATGGACTCAGTTTTTCTGTTCCCGCCGGAATAAAACCGCCACCCTCATTAGTCAATATTTACAAAGAGATACAAACAGATCTGGGAATAGCAATGCCGGTGGAATATGGCAATCTTACCCGCTGGGCAGAACAGGGAGTGTTGTTGTTAAACGCCATCCTAACCGTAAGGGCTAACGAACCTGCCAGCCATGCTAAAATTGGATGGATGAATTTTACGGATGCTGTTATTCAAAAGATATCCGACCAAAAAGAAGGTGTTGTATTTCTTTTATGGGGTAAGTTTGCGCAGGAAAAGCAGGTGTTGATTGATGAGACCAAACATTTTTTGCTAAAGGCACCGCACCCTTCCCCCTTTAGTGTAGAAAGGGGGTTTTATGGATGCAAACATTTTTCAAAAACCAATGAGGTATTAATAAGGCAGGGAACTCCACCAATTGATTGGAAATTGTTAACACCATAAACCGTTAATAAGTAAAAAATATGCAGGAAATAATGGCAAATAATGAAAAGAAAAAAAAATCTGTTACCGGTTTTTTAACGGATGTATTTGGCCGTGTATGGGCAGTCTGGGGACTGGTAAGTTTTGTTATTACATTCCTTATCATATTTATCCCATCAATGATTTCCTATCTTATTCCCGGAAAGAGGGGACAGGATTATTTTATTGGTGTTTCCCGAATCTGGATGGGTACCTGGCTGTATATGATCGGCTGTCCGCTTTCAGTAAAAGGAAGGGAGAATTTTAAAAAGGGCGAGGCATACGTAATTGTTTATAATCACAATGCACTGTTGGATGTTCCGTTATCTGCCCCCTTTGTTCCGGGTGGTAATAAAACAATCGCAAAAGCCTCCTTTGCCAAAGTACCCATCTTTGGATGGTTTTATAAGCGGGGGTCGGTGCTGGTTGATAGAAATGATAACCAAAGCAGGCGAAAAAGTTTTGAGGATATGAAAAAGGTATTGAAAGATAATCTGCACATGTGTATCTACCCGGAAGGAACCCGCAACCGGACCAGTGAACCATTAAAGCCTTTTTTTGACGGAGCCTTCAAAGTTGCGGTAGATTCCCATAAAGATGTAATCCCCTGTTTGATTTTTGGAACCAAAGAAGCAATTCCAATTGATAAAGGATTATATTTATTACCAACCAGGTTAAGGATGCATTTTTTACCCCCTGTTTCATCAGCAGACATAAAATCAGTTCAGTTAAAAGAAAAGGTATTTGCAATAATGAAAGAATATTATGTGAGCGGCGGAAAAAATAAAGGCCGGATTCATGGTTACCGCTACAAAGCCTAAGATATTAAAAAGTTCAAAACTAACTCAGGAAAAAAGGACTGGCTGGATGTAGATCCCGGTGAATAATTCGATTAAATCACGATATAAATGTCATCCTTTTATAAAATTCAATTTTTAGTCGAAAAGTATTTATTTTTTCTATACCTTTGCCGCCCGAAAAAGAAACTTCTTTTTCAACACATTTCCCACAAGGCCAAAAAGTTCCCGTCTGTTCGGGACGCCAGCAGGGAGTAACTCTAATAAGTTATTAAATGCCAAAAGTTAAAACCAACTCGAGCGCAAAAAAGCGTTTCAAAGTTACCGGAACAGGTTTAGTTACCTTCCAAAAGCCCTTCAAACGCCACATCTTAACCAAGAAAACAAAGAAGCGTAAACGTAATTTAAGAAATAAAGGCGTAGTGCATTCTACCAACCACGATTTCGTACTGCGTTTGTTACGCCTGAAAGGTTAACACCAGGTACCAAACCCGGGTTTACATCACAACATTAACATTTCAAAAAAATTAAGATATGCCACGTTCAAAAAATGCAGTAGCATCAAGGGCCAGAAGAAAAAGAGTTTTAAAAGCAGCCAAAGGTTATTACGGTAAACGTAAAAATGTTTATACCGTTGCCAAAAACGTAATGGAAAAAGGGTTAACGTACAGCTACGTTGGCCGTAAATTAAAAAAGCGTGAGTACCGCACTTTGTGGATTGCACGTATCAACGCTGCAGTAAGGGCTGAAGGACTTACTTATAGTGAATTCATCCATAAATTAGCAGTTAAAAATATCGATATCAATCGTAAGGTTTTAGCTGATTTGGCGATGAACGAACCAGAAAGTTTTAAGAACCTGGTTGCTCAGGTAAAATAATCAATGGTCAATGATGAATGGGCAATGGGCAATATTTCTCCATCATCATTCATGATCAAACAATAGAACCGGGTGTGACGACGTCGCATCCGGTTTTTTTTATTAATTGCATGTATCATTGAATTACATTTGCACAGAAAAATAAAACCCATTGAGAAAGATGAATAATATGAACAATACTTACGCCGATTTGGTGGATCAGACTTTTAACTTCCCCCAGGAAGATTTTAAGGTTGTTGATGAGTATTTGCAATATAATGGACAGGATATTAAAGCACTGATAGATAAGTACGGCACCCCGCTAAAACTAACCTATCTGCCTAAGATCGGAATGCAGATAAATAAAGCGAAGGATATGTTTGCAAAGGCTTTTAAGAAACACAAATACGAGGGTAAGTATAATTATTGCTATTGCACTAAGAGTTCACATTTTTCATTTATAGTGGAAGAGGCTTTGAAAAATGATATTCACCTGGAAACCTCTTATGCGTACGATATAGACATCATCAATAAATTATATTCAAGACGCAAAATTAATAAAGAGACTTTTGTTATTTGTAATGGCTATAAACAAAAGCCCTATACGCAAAGAATTACCCGTTTGTTGAATACCGGATTCAAGAACGTAATTCCTATTTTAGATAATAAAGAAGAATTAAAAGCCTACAAATCTGTAAAAACCCCTTTTAAACTGGGTATTAGAGTTGCAGCAGAAGAAGAGCCTAACTTTCCTTTTTATACATCCCGTTTGGGCATGCGGGCCAAAGATGTATTGGAATTTTATGTAGATGAAATTGAAGGTATGGAGCATAAATTTCAATTAAAGATGCTCCACATTTTTTTAAATAAAGGCATCAAGGATGATATTTATTACTGGAGTGAATTGAATAAGGTGATCAACCTGTATTGCCAGTTAAAAAAGATTTGTCCGGAACTGGATTCAATTAATATTGGCGGCGGTTTTCCAATTAAGCATTCGTTGGGTTTCGAATATGATTACCAGTTTATGATCAATGAAATTGTTCGTAATATAAAGGTAGCGTGTAAACGAAATAAGGTACAGATGCCAAATATATTTACTGAATTTGGAAGCTATACGGTAGGAGAGAGCATGGCTCATATTTATAGTGTGATAGGTGAAAAAATGCAGAATGACCGGGAGATTTGGTATATGATTGATTCGTCCTTCATCACTACTTTACCTGATACCTGGGGAATAGGCGAAAAGTTCCTGATGCTCCCCATTAATAAATGGAAGGAAGAATACCAGCGGGTGACCCTTGGCGGAATTACCTGCGACAGCCATGATTATTATGATTCTGAAGAGCATATCAACGAAGTTTTCCTTCCAAAGTTGACAAATGGAGAGCCATTATACGTTGGGTTTTTCCATACAGGTGCCTACCAGGATCAAATAAGCGGGTATGGCGGAATAAAACATTGCCTGATCCCTTCTCCAAAGCATATTATTTTAGGACATGATAAAACTGGTAAATTGGTAGATTGGGTGTATGCCAAGGAACAAAGTGCTCAAAGTATGTTGAAAATTCTGGGTTATTAATAGCGTAGCGGATTCTAAAATGTTTAAGTGGCACTTGTAGCCACTTTTTTGTTTTTTGTGGATAAATTAGCAACGCGATATAGATATTCGTTGGACTAAAATTTATAAATATGAGATACTTACTATGTTTATCATTTCTCTTGTCTTCTGTCAAAATAGCTAGCGCCCAATCTCCCCGTGATAGCGTGATTACTGTGGTTAACAATTTATTCATTGCCATGAAAAATGCCGATACCGTTTTGCTGAAAAATTGCTTCTCACCAAATGCCGTTTTACAAACTATCCAGGAAAAAGGCGTGGAATTAAAAGTCGTCAGTGAGTCCATTGCCAGCTTTATTGAATTTGTTGGCAAAGAAACCATTGGAGCTGCGGATGAACAGATTAACATAGAAACGGTAAAAATTGATGCGACGCTGGCAATGGTATGGACGCCCTATAAATTCTATTACAAGGAAAAATTCAGTCATTGCGGTGTTAACTGTTTTCAGTTGGTAAGACTAAGCAATGGATGGAGAATCCAATATATAATAGATACAAGAAGGAAGGATGAATGCCTGTAATTACTTATTCTGTTTTACTTTATACTTCTTATTTACTTTGGGATTGTTGAAATATTCATCTAACTCTTTACTATCCAGTTTTTCGTCTGCAATTGGAATGTCTATCAATTGAATTTGCATTTGCTTTAATTCATCTTTCAATTTCTTTGTCTTATTCAAAATATCCGGATCTC
>JANPIJ010000214.1:0-40619 GCA_031424955.1 Ferruginibacter sp.
TTGCCATTTTATTTAACCCGATCAACAAAGGAGGAGAACTGTTTGGTGCAACAATGCAAAAGAACTGATCAACGCTGGTGCCAACAGGGGTGAATTTTCCGGTTAATTTATTAAAGACCTTTGCACCTTTATAGGTACTTACCAGCAAATGGTTTTTTTTAAAGGGATACAACAAATAGGAATTGTCATTTGACCATACTCCATCCTCAATTGCGTACAGCCGGATACCTGATTTGGTAACTAATTTCGAAAGGCCAACTGCGGTACCAAACCAGATGTTCTTCTCTTTATCCTGGAATATGGTGGTAACAATATTGGAACTGAGGCCATCATTTACAGTAATCACTTTATGCGATCCATCCGGGTTTATTTTTACGAGGCCGCCCGAAGTACCAAACCACATGGTGCCTTCAGTATCTTCCAAAATATCGTTGATTGTTCGTTGTTGAAGTGCCGGAATGTTAAAGGGGGCAGGAAGCGAGGTAAATGTAATGGGACGATTTTTTTGAGGAAGGGCTGCCAGCAGTTTAAGGCCGGTATAGGTGCCTGCCCAGATTCTTTTTTTTGAATCCTGGTAAATTTTCGAATCTACATAGGCAGGATAATGATCTTTTACCTGGGAAAATAATTCATAGTTCCTGTTGAAGACACTAATAGAACTGTCACCCGCCACAATAAAAAGAGAGTCATTCAGCCAGGTAAGATCGGAATAAGTGTAAGCGGGAAAAGTTTGTGCCGGCTTTATAAGTTTTCCTTCACTAAACTCCTGTAGTCCGTTTAGATCTGTGGTTACTATCACCTGGTGCCGGGCGGTGTTTATAAAACGGTTTACTACTACAGATGGTGACGCAAGGTTGCGAATAACCTTATTGCCCTTAAAAATATCAATGTCTCCATTGTTGAGGGCTACATATAGCAGCCCATCTTTTGATTCATAAAAATCATTGACCAGGTTATGGGAAAGGCCATTGGCGGTGCTATAGTTGGTAAATGTATGGCCATCATATTTACTGAGTCCTTCCCAGGTAGCGATCCATAAAAATCCTTTTGAATCCTGGAACACACGGCGGATGGAATTGGAAATAAGGCCGTCATTTACCGTATAACTTTTAAATATTTGTTGTTGGGCCATTACCGGGGTAATCAATCCGGCAAACAGGTAAATAAATGCTGTAACAAAACCATCATGCATAGCTTAAAGTTAAATCAGTTTTATCAGGGTGCCTGCACTAATCTATTTTTAAAGGAGGCCCCACTACCTGCATTTCATTGTCAGCAAAAATTTTTACTATTTCTTCTTTTGACGGTTCATGGTCCAGTGCAGCCAGCGTTGTAAAAAACGTTTCCAGTTTCCCTGCAGGTTGAAAGATTACTGTCATCTTTCCCTTTTCACTCACCTGAGTCCAGGCATGCGGAACTTTTCGCGGTAAAAAAATACTGTCTCCTGCTGCCAGCCGAAATTTTTCTTCACCCACCTGGAAATAATATTCACCTTGCAGTACATAAAATATTTCATCCTGTAAGGGATGGATATGCAAGGGCGTACCCCTGCCTTGTGATAAACTGGTTTGCTCAAATAAGGCAAGCCGGCCATCTGTATCCTGCCCCGAAATTTTTACATCCAATACATTTGAGTTAACGCCTTTCAATTTAATATGTCCATGAATCCGGCCTTCGCCTGCTTTTATTTTAAAGCCTTTGACTGATTGGTCGGTCTTCCGCTGGTTTTTTGACCAGGAAGTGAGGGGAGCTACAGCCGCCGCAAGGACTGACAGAATGAATTTATTTCTTTTCAAGGTTTTTCATTTAATAGTTATGAGGTGTTTTTATGTAACAGATTTGCAACCTGGTTAGGTCAGTTTCGGGTTTAAAATTTCATGATGACCGATACCCGGAAAGTACGGCTTCACTGCACATTCATTTTCAATAAATCTGCTTTTGAAATAGCGGTTTTACCGTTAGCCAACTTAAATACACCCTGCCCGCAATTACCAATTACTGCATGCATGTAGGCATTAGTCCTTACGCTGAACCCGGGCTTGAAAATTATTTTTGCAGGCGTACGGTACTTAACTGAATTGCCTAATGAGCCGGGTATTTGCTGAGATGTTTCGATGAACCCGTTTGATTGATAGAAATTGGTTCCCTGTGTAACGCCTCCTAAAAACATGAAGGGGCCACAATCACTGTAAACATCACTTTGCCAGATACCGCGGCCAAATGTGGCAGCTTTAATGGTTCCGTTTGTTTCATTCACAAATACTTCCGTAACCGGAACCATCGGTAAACCATTGCTGAAAAAAACCCAATCGCTCATGGTATAATCCATAAAGTACACACCTGCATCTGTGCCTATGTAGGCATCTCCATCATTCGTATATTCAATACAATATACCGGCAGATCGGGCAATGATCCGGTGAAATTTACCCAGTTTAAGCCTGCATCAGAGGAGTAAATAACTTTTGCACCACCGTAGCCGCCAAATGTAACCCAAACTTCATTCCCATTATTGTTACGGGTCTGCACGTCTGTAATAGTTAAAATGCCCGGTGGCCACCCTGCATTTCCGGATATACGGGTCCAGTTATTACCCTGGTTATTGCTGATTTGCAAAGTAGTTCCATTAGCGGCATATATTCTGTCGGGTACATCTGCACTCACCGCCAGGCCACCTGCTGCCGCAAAGCCGGCCGACCCGCTTTGTCCGAGAAGTGTCCAGAGTAAACCATCATTATCACTTCTGTAAACATCAGTCTGGTAGCCTGCATAAATAATCGCATTATTGGTTGGATGTATGGCGATAGAGGGGTAAAAGAAATTCTGGCTATCTATATTACCTCCCGGAACCAGGCGTTGTTCGGAGATATTTGTGTTGACGGTGTACTTGAAAACCCCGGCATTAATTGAGTAGAAGGCAATATTGCTATTGCCATTTAAAAATTTTGCGTCATAGCCATCTCCTCCGTTAACGGAGGTAAAGGTATTGCTGCCATTGCGTAATTGCATACCATTATCCTGGGCGCCTGCCAGTGCAAGACCGTCGTTGCCTTCAAAGCCAGCCATGTGATAATACTGCGTAATGTTTAAACCGTTGTACCGATCCAGCCAGCTTAATCCATTGGTGGTACTTACATACACGCCACCATCGCAGCCGGTATATAAAAAATTGTTTAACGGATTATAGGCAAGGTCGTGAAAATCGGCATGAACATTACTGCCCGTATTGGGAAAAGAGGCCCCACCGTTTGTTGAAGTTAATAATACAACATTACCTATAATCACATTGTTTATATTGGCGGGGTTAACTGCCATGGTACAGGTGTAGGCACTGGTTTTTGGAGCCGCTGCATTTACCAGGGTGTAAGTGCTTCCATTATCATTTGATCTGTACAAAAAAGAATCACCACCAAAAAGAACATACAATGTATTGGGTGAGTTGGGGCTTATTGCCAATGCTGTACGATTGGTTTTGTTAGTAGGTTGGGTAGAAAAAGAGCCTGCCGTAACCCTTACGAAGGGGTTACCCCAGTTTGCAGAAATATATACGTCTTTTTGTGTACAGGCATATACAAAACCAGTGTTGGGAACCGCCTCTATATCAAATACATTATTTGGGCCAATCGTCACATCCTGTGCCCAGGTTTGTCCGTAATCAATACTTCGGTATAAGCCGTTTGAAGTGCAGGCAAAAAACCGGTTATGAAAATCGGGTGACTGAATTAGTTTAAAGCCAAAAAAAGTACTTCCTCCCGGTAGAATATTAGAAAGTTTAGTCCAGCTATTGCCCCCGTCAGTCGATTTCAGAATTCCGATGCTGGCTCTTTGATAGATAAATCCACCATTGATAAAAGAATCGCCATCGCCTGAAAGTACATACAGGGTGTTGGGGTTATCCGCATCTACCACAATACCTGAAACACCCAGTTGCGGGATGTATCCATTTAAGGCATTCCACGAAATACCTCCATTGGTAGTGCGCCACAATCCTCCCGCAGTTGCGCCGGCATACAGTATGTTGGCATTGGTAGGATGAAAAGCAAGCCTGTCTACCCGGCCAATCCCATTGGCTATATTGGCGGGGCCAAATGAAGTCCAGACACCAGTGTTGGAAGCTGGTCTGTTAATACTATTCGGAAGTTGCTTTGCCTGTTGCAGTTCGGATAAAATAGCTTCATTTTTTTTATTGCTGTTTACAAAATTTCCGTTTACATCGAGGTGCCTCGATTCATACCAGGCCCACCGGTTCCATTTTTTAAATTCTGAAAATAGTTTAGGATCCTTTGTATATCCTTTTTGAACATAAAATTCAGTTACGGTTTTCATGATATCATTGAAACCTGTTTTCTGTTGTAAAGAAGATTTTAATTCCGGCGTGATAGTAAGCTGGCCATAACATACAATGAAACAATTGAAAAGTAGTATTGATAGTATGATTTTATTTTTCATCGTTTTAATATTTTGAAGTGATAAAAAACAGGGATCAATTATTTTTCTTTAATTTTTTTTTCAATGTATCAATTTCTTTTTGTTGTTGTATAAGGTATAAAGTCAGTTCTTCAATTTTTTCCATCATTCTTTTTTGCGTATCACCTAAATGAAGGCCATTTTTTTCAATTTCAGCCGCCGTGGGGATATTTGGAAGATGATTGTTTTGCTGGATGAATGCTTCCACTTCATATAATGGTTTAAGTTGATAGTTTTTATCAAAAACGTAATCGGCCCAACCTGTTTCTACCACCACTTCTGTGCTTCTGATGTTTCCCAGCACGGATAGTTTATAGGTTGGATTGTTGGTACCAATGCCCACATTACCTGTTGCAGCAGCAATAAAAATGGCGGAATTACTATTGGAAAAAATACGCATGTTGGTATTGGAAAATGTGCCGATTCCTGCCGAGGTTCCTCCCATAATGGTTTTGAGGATATTGCCATTGTCGCCTATATGTGATATTCCATCAGCGTTATTGGTTGTTTTAACAGTAAGCCTTCCAACCGATCCTACATTATTGTCTCCAATAACAACTTCGCCTCCCGGGTATATCTGCACCCTTCCCAACGTGCCGGCAGTGAGTCTCAATGCATGCTGTGAAGATGTACCTATTGCCGCGGATACCCCACCAATACCTTCACCCACTATGATTGAATCTGTTCCATTGGACTGGCCAATATGGGTCCATCCCGAAGTATTGATCGGCGTAAGTATGGTAAGCTTAGTTGTTGGAAAATTTGTACCGATACCAACATTCCCAGTGTTGTTATTGTAAATATGGGTTCCGTCAGTATCCCAGTAATTGGTGCCGGCAACTCCACCGCTTACCAGCTCCGTCCAGCCGGCAGCCTTATAATACCAAAAGCTGGCTGTTTCGTTATCATATACCAACAAGCCTTCGCCGGGGTTTAAAATTCCCGTTCTCTCCGCACTTGTCATGCGCGGTACCAGCATACCTTTTGTGGTGCTTTTTACATCCAGCATGGCGCTTGGATTGGGGGCAGAAGCATCTTCGTTGATACCAACACTTTGGGAATAAGAAGTAAAACCGAAAAAAACGACCATTGAAATAGTGAATAAACTTTTCATGATATTACTTTTTTTGAGATGAGGGATTTACGATAAGTACGGAATACTTCCATTAATGTTTGCAATGGGCACAGGGTAACTTATTGCACATGCAACAATAAATTACTGCCAGCCGATATTTATTGTGGCGCAAACATTGCCGGTTGTTTTATTTGATTATTGTTTTAAAATGAATTCTTATTCCTAAAACTAAGTTTCCATTTTTTGAAAGCAAATACAACTTGCGTATCTGGTTGTACAATTTGAGCAGGCGGGGATAATAGCAAGGTCTGAATTGGAAAACGAAAACTTAAATAGTAAATCTACATGTTCAGAAAAGAGGAATCGAAAAACAGCAGATAGTTTTATCTTGCATCAATAATTAAAAGAGCATGATAAAAGAAAAGATATTGGTGATCGGGGCATCAGGCCAGATAGGAGTGGAGCTTACACTCGCACTCAGGAAAATATATGGAAACGCCAATGTGGTAGCATCCGATCTCAGGGAAGAAAATGAACTGCTGAAAGGCACCGGGCCCTATGTAAGCATGGATGTGATGAACAAAGAAATGTTGCATGTGCAGGTGATCCGGCAAAATATTACCCAGATCTATTTACTGGCGGCCATCCTCTCCGCAACGGGTGAAAAAAATCCGAATCTTGCATGGAGCTTAAATATGCAGAGTTTGCTGAATGTACTGGATATTGCAAAGGAAGAAAAAATACACAAGGTTTACTGGCCCAGTTCCGTTGCGGTTTTCGGGCCAACTTCACCCAGGCAAAACTGTCCGCAGCAAACTATTATTGAGCCTATTACGGTGTATGGAATCAGTAAATATGCCGGGGAATTCTGGTGCAATTATTATCACCAGCGGTGGGGGTTAGATGTAAGAAGCATCCGTTACCCGGGTTTGATCAGTTATAAAAGTGCACCCGGTGGTGGTACTACAGATTATGCGGTAGAGATTTTTCATGAAGCACTGGAAGAAAAAAAGTATGAATGTTTTTTAGAGGAGGACACCTACCTTCCAATGATGTATATGCCGGATGCGATAAAAGCTACCATTGAATTAATGGAGGCGCCGGAAGAAAAAATTAAGATTCGTACTTCTTACAATATTTCCGGAATGAGTTTTTCTCCCAAAGAAATTGCTGCCGAAATTAAAAAGCATATACCAGAGTTTACAATTTCCTACAACCCGGATTATCGTCAAAAAATTGCCAATAGCTGGCCGCAAAGTATTGATGACAGTGTGGCAAGAAGAGATTGGGGCTGGAAGGAAGATTATGGGCTGGAACAGATGACAAAAGATATGTTTGAAAATTTATAGTTGTAAATGGAAACTAAGGGTTACCCAAACCGGTTATAAAATAAATCATTGAAATATTTGTAAAATGTAATATTTTACACACCCAACCATCACTATCATTGCGGAAGAGTATCACCATATTATTTCTCCTTATATTTTTTACGAGCCATATTGGTTATTATTGCTTTTATGCATTTCAGCAATACCAGGTTAAAGCAGCAGTTAAAAGACAGATGCATGCCGGTATACCCGATTCATCACTTGAAGTGATTGTAGCAGAAGACAATAAGTCTTTCAGGTGGGAAGAGGCAGGAAAAGAATTTAGCCAGGATGGGCAGTTATATGATGTGGTGAAATCCGTAATAAAAAACGGGAAGATTATTTTGTATTGCATCAATGATATAAAAGAAAAAGAATTGCTTCACAACTTCTGTAAAGCCTTAAAATCGGGTAACAATAAAAAAGCAAGGCAAATACTTAAAATACAAATCAGCGATTTCCTGGCTGACCCGCTTGAAACTGGTGTTAAAATAAAGCAAACGGTTTCCAAAAAATATTTTTGTTTCAATACTGATATTTTCTTCTGCAGCAAAGAAATAAATACACCTCCTCCCCGTGCCTGATTTCCTCCTTCTAAACTATGTAGTGTAAATTATCAGGAATTTTATTGGCGGGCTATTCCGTAAAGCTTGCCGGTTTAATCCTGTATGAATTTGCCCGCCAAATCCCTGGCAGTGGTAAAGTCTTTCATGATAGCAGTGACATCTTTTTATTTTTATTTCAGTCGGGTGGCCTTGGAAAAGGGGGTCTATGCTTACCGGCACTCCAATGTTTTTCTGAAGCGGGGCTACGGGATTTATTGCATAACTATGATTTTCGTTGTTTTGTTGCATTTATTCCACTCCGGTATACTTGTATAAGGGTTAATTTTTATGAGAACACATCCGGTAAAATAATAATAATGTGGGCTGTGTATAAGCATGCCAGGTTATTGCAACACAGCTCCCTTGCTGCTATTCTGCGACTAATATGTTTTCATAGTATATAAGCCCTTTAGAAAAACTACTATGTGAAGAGGTGGTATCAGCGTGCCTGCAATAAAAAGTATGAACTGGCCATTCCTCTGTTTATTCAACCCGTTTTTAATCTATCGGCCGCCTCAGGTTTATTTAACAAGAGGCGGCCTTTCCCCAATTTTTAACAGTCAAAATATTTTATACCATGAAACGAATAATCCTATCTGTCGTACTGATTACACTACTATTCGTAAGTGTAGATGCACAACAAAAAATTACCGGGAAAGTGGTGGATGCCAACAGCAGGCACCCACTGGAGGGAGCAACGATCAGCTTTTCAAAAGCGGGCGCTACTTCCACTGATAAAGATGGGCGTTTTTCATTTGATTGCAGCAAATCAACTGGTATCCTTGTTTCTTTTATTGGTTACCAGTCGTATAAGGCGAATATCAAAAATTGTGATGACGACATTCAGATTGCATTGGTGCCCACCGATCAATATTTGAATGTCGTAGAAATCACGGCTACCTCCAATCAAAACAAATCATTGTTGTACCAGCCGGCATCTATTACAAAACTTACCAGCCTGGAGTTGAAGCGTGGAACAGGATTGTTTTTGGATGATGCGATTAACGGGAACATACCCGGTGTAACCATGCAGCGAAGGGCTGTTTCGTCGGGCCAGTCATTTAATATCCGTGGATATGGCAATGGGGCAAGAGGTACCAATGGAATCAGCAGCAATTTCGACGGACAAGGATCAAAGGTTTACTTAAATGGAATTCCGGTAACAGATGCGGAAGGCATTACGTTGATGGATGATATTGATTTTGGTTCTATCGGAAACGTGGAAGTTACCAAGGGCCCTTCCGGAACATTGTATGGCCTTGCAATTGCCGGCGTGGTAAACCTTAAAACTATTAAGCCGGAAAAGGGAAAGTCTTCTATTGGCCAGGATGTAATATTCGGAAGTTATGGACTGCAGCGATATACTACCCATTTTCAAATGGCAGGTGAACATGCTACCCTGCTGGTTAATTATGGCAAACAAAAATCAGATGGGTTTATGAGTCATACAAACTCGCACAAAGAATTTGTAAACATTGCAGGTGATTTTCAGCCAAATGAAAAGCAAAGTATCAGCATGTATGTTGGCTACAGTAAAAGTTACGATGAACGTGGCGGTGAACTTACAATTGATCAGTACAGGAATTTTGACTATACCGGAAATCCTGCTTACATTAAAAACAATGCACATTCAGAAATCACCAGTTTCAGGGGTGGAATCAGCCACACCTATAATTTCAATAAAGCCGTCACCAATACGACCACGGTATTTGGCAGTGGTGTAAGCAACAATGCCAGTTCAGCAGGTGGCTGGACAGATAAGGCGCCTGTTAATTATGGCCTCCGGTCTACATTCGACACTAAATTCGCTTTGCAGAATAACATCAGCGTAAGTGGGATTACAGGCATAGAAACACAGCGTCAAAATGCACAAATAACAGGTTACCCAATGGTGGCTAATCCTGCAGACCCGAATGGTTATAATATTATCGGCACACTCAGAAGTAACCAGTCAACACTTACGGGCACCACTTCTTTATTTACCGAATGGACATTAGCTTTGCCCGTGGATCTTTCCGTTACAGCAGGTATAGGCGTAAGCAATATGAAAATTGAATTGAATGATCGTTTTTATGTGGCAAACAGCACCAAACCAACGTTGTATAAAAAAACATATAATGGTTTGGTGTCGCCCCATGTGGCCATTAATAAAGTATTTAGTGAAGCAGTTTCAGCCTATGTTTCATACAGTAAAGGATATAAAGCACCTGTTAGTTCTTATTTCTTCGTTCCTTTTACCGGGCAATTGAATACAGATCTTAAAAGTGAAACCGGCGAACAATTTGAAATTGGTACCAAGGGTGCTTTGTTGAAAAACAGCCTGGTATATGAAATTGCATTGTTTAGTGCGAAGTTCAAAAACAAGATGACTGCTATTGCAGTGCCAGCTGCAACTGCACCCAATACTACCGCGTATTCCTATGTAGCGAATGGCGGCAGTTTAAATAACAAGGGTATTGAAGTTTTAGTAAAATATATGCTGTACCAGTCGTCCAATGGTTTTGTGAGCAGCATACGGCCTTTTGGAAACCTGGCCTATTCCGATTTTACATACTACAATTACCGTTTTCAAAAGTCTGTGTTGGTAACAGAAGATTATAGTGGGAAGCCGGTAGCAGGTGTGCCGAAATTTGCAGGTAACCTGGGGATTGATTTTACTACAAAGTCGGGAATGTATACCAATGTTAATTACCTATATAAGGATGGAATGCCCATATCTTCAGACGGTGTAAATAAAGCTTCCGGTTATAGTTTACTCAATGCGAAGCTGGGTTTTCAATCTATGCTTTTCAGCCATTATGATATAGATTTATTTTTCGGGGTTAACAATATTACCGGAACACAGTATCCCTTCATGGTATTTGTAAACCAGTTGCCGGATGCCTATTTACCAGCTCCGTATAAAACCAATTATTTTGGCGGGATCAATTTTAAATATAGTTTTTAACAAAGAAACATGAAGTATCAATTGTTAAGTCACCAGTTTTTTTAATCAAACATCATAACGCAACATTTTAAGATTGCCAAAGGATAAAATAGTAAACCTGTATTTTGATTAATGCTGAAAGGTTGTTGTGGTGTGCAGTTGTATAAGCATAAATATAATGGCTTTTAAAAAGTGAAAAAAAAATGCTTATACAACACTTTTATCACTCGCAGTTGTTGGAAGGATAGGCTAATTTTCTGTGAAGCCTTCAATGACATAGCTACTGGTTTGCCAGCTAATTCAATAAAAAGTTAAGGCGCCGGGCGTTTATTAATTTATTAACAAATTACAATTTTGGTGGAGGCTATTTACGCCCTTACTTTTGTACAATAAAAAATGAAAAGAATATGAAGAAAATAATTGTTTTTACGCTTGTGACTTTTTTTACATCCTCACTTGTAATGGCCCAGGGTGAACCGAAATTTAAGTTAAGTGCAGGACCGGAGTTGTTAATTGCTACTGGTTCATTTTCTAATTTTTCATCTTTTGGAATTGGCGCCACAGGCCAGGTTGAAATTAAGTTGCAGGATAAACTGTATGGTACCGGCACATCAGGTATCATTTTTTATAATGGCAAATCAGTTGCGGGAACCAGTACCAAACAAACCGGGCCAACCATCATACCTGTAAAAGTAGGAGCAAAATATTTTCTTGCCGGCGGAGTTTATGGAGCAGCGCAAATTGGTCTGGGTTTCATCAGTAATAATATAAACTTTAATGGAACTTCATTTGCGTATTCTCCTTTGATTTTGGGGTATGAGTTTAAAACAAAGTCGGATAAAGCAATTGACGCAGCCATTAAATACGATGCCTATTCCGGTTCGGGTGGTACCATTGGTACAATCGGTGCAAGGGTTGCATATATTTTTTAGTACAGTAATGTAAATTTTCGAAATAGATACCTTTTCTGTTTTACTGCAATATTGAATGGCCATGTTTCATCATAAAAAAACGATAAGTAAGGAATACTGTTTTTGTTGTTCATTATTAATTGGTTAGTATTGCCTACCTTTTAAAACTAAACATAGCGTACATGAAAACACTACTTTTTTGCATAGCACTTGCAGTCATTGTTAATTTATCAGTGAACGCCCAGGACGGCGAAAGGATTTTCAAAAGATTTAAAGGTGATGTAAGTTTGGGCTATGCTGCCCCGTTATCATCCGGTACCAATGGAGGTTTTTTATTTGCTATGGAACCAAAGTTCGCACTGATGGATCAAATATCGGTAGGGCTTCGGCTGGAAGGTGCTGTTATGGGAAAGTTTACAAGTAGCAATCAATATGGAGGCGTTACAGTAGAAAATGCGAAGGGGATAGCATCATATATTGCTACAGCGGATTACTACTTTTCAAACAACTATTCTTTTCGGCCCTTTGTGGGTGCAGGTTTGGGAGTGGTTGGTTTAATTTCTGACAACAATAATTTTAACGATCAAACTACCGTGACTAAAATGGGTGGAATCATCAGGGCAGGAGGAGAAGTAAAACATCTTCGTTTTGGTGTAGAATACAACATTATTCCGGATGCAGATATCGACACCTATGATAATTTTGGGAACCTGGTAAAGGCAAGAACAAAATTTGGCTACATCGGTATTAAACTGGGCGTTTGCTTTGGTGGTGGCCCCCGTTAATCAACAGTATTATAGTAAGATAGGAATTTTATCTTAGTGAAGCTCCGGCCTTTACCTGAGGAATAATATTATTCTGAAAAAAATGTTCTGAATATACCTTATTGACTGTTGGTCTTTCCTGTAAAAACTGCTTTCATTTTTTCCATCAGTTTTGTCTCAATCATTCTTTGAGAAATACGGATCATATTTTTAAATGCAATCGCATGTGAAATTCCATGGCCAATGATAACCGGTTTTGCAACTCCTAATACCGGAACACCGCCATACATCTCAAAATTAAAGCGATCAAAATATTCATCATGAATGCCCCTGCGCTGAACTACATCGTACACGCTTTCAGCCATTTTAAGAATTACATTTCCGGTAAAGCCCTCGCAAACCATTACATCTGCTTTATCCATTAAAACATCCCTGCCTTCAATATTGCCGATAAAGTTGATGTGTTTATTTTCTTTTAATAATGGATAAGCTGCCTGCGCCAGCAAATTTCCTTTACCCTCTTCTTCGCCCAGGTTAATAAGGCCCACTTTTGGGTTTTTAAATCCCAGGATATGTTCGGAATATAATGAGCCGAGCGTGGCAAATTGTGCTAAATTTTCCGGCTTACAATCGGCATTGATGCCCGCATCGAGCAACAGGCCGAGGGTGCCGTTTTCTCTTGGAATATATGCGCCAATTGTCGGGCGGCTTACGCCTTCAATTGCCTTTATGCTGAACAATGCACCAACCATCATGGCACCTGTATTGCCTGCACTTATAAATGCATCCGCATTTCCGGTAGCTAATAAATGAAAGCCAAGTGCAATGGAAGATTGTTTTTTTTCACGAAGTGCCTTGGTGGGATGTTCATGCATTTCGATTATCTGCGAGGCATGTACAATATTTATATTATCTGGGGCGATAGCATGCTCCAGCAGTAATGTATTCACTTCGGCTTCATCGCCTATAAGAGTGAGTGTTACATCTTTAGCTGCTTCGGCCAAAAATAAAGAAATACCTTTTACTGCTTCCAGGGGTGCAAAATCACCACCCATCATATCAAGGGCAATATTCATGGTACATTCATTAAATAAAAAATTCTAAGTTCTACATTCGATAATCGAATGTAGAACTTAGAATTCAGCATTTGAAAAATATTATGCTTTAAGAGGCGCTTTCTCAGCAACCACCTGTCCTTTGTAGTATAATTTGCCTTCACTTACATGTGCACGGTGACGTACATGTGTTTCTCCGGTAGTTTTATCCACTGTTAACGTAGTTTCGCTTGCTTTGTAATGCGTCCTTCTCTTTGCGCTGCGCTGTTGCGAATGGCGTCGTTTCGGATTTGGCATATCTTTAAATTTTAATTGTTATTATAAATAAATTGATTCTTTTAACTGATAATTAAATTCTTGTGTTATCCTTCTTTAGGGGATGGGGGTTTAAACTTGTCCAGGTCTTTCCAGAGTGCATTGGCATTTTTTGCATCTTCACGTACCTTCATTTCATTTAATTTTGCCAATACTTCTTTATTACATTGGGGCCCTCCCATTTCTTCTTCTTTACACATTTTCTGTAATGGAACACTCAAACTTACAAATTCAAATATCCAATCATTCAGCTTCAGGTGACTCTCTGTTTTGGAGATATAAAACACATCAGGATCATCCTCCTGCTGGTTCATTTCCTCCGGGTTATCTACCATTTTTACCAACATGTTAAATTCGTCCCACAAATCCATCGTAAGTGTATTGCCACAACGATCACATTCCACATCCGATTTTCCGCCGACCTCAAATTTAAGGAGCATAAAACCGCTTTTTTTATCCAATTGCAACTTAACGATTGCCGTACAATTTGTAAAATCCCTTGATTCAACCTCAGCAAAGAACTTATCATCTACTTCAAAAGTAAATTCATGTATTCCGGGCTTTAAACCCACGAACGCTATTTCAAATTCCCTTCTTTTTCCCATTACCTCCGGTTTAAAGGACGGCAAAGGTAGCGTTTTTAGGTTTAAATTTCATAAAACTTATAGAATATTTGCACCGTAATCCGTGAACCTGCGCATTTTCGTTATTTTTAACACCTATGAAGCGTAATAAATACTGGATTGTAATCGGTATTCTGGTAATATTTATATTGATCATTCGCTGGTTTTCATCTAATGCTTTATGGGTAGAGTCTTATTATTCTACCGGTATATACCTTTATCTATCGGTTTTTTTAAGGTACCTGCTGGGGTGGCTTCCATTTAGCATTGGTGATGTGTTATACGGGGCTATTGTTATCTGGTTTTTGTATAGGCTGATAAAAATTTCAAAAGTAGTTATCCACAAGGAAGTCTCCAAAGCCCGGTTAATGGCATCAATACAGCGGTTGGTGGTGACGCTACTTTCAATTTATATCCTCTTTAATTCGCTTTGGGGAATTAACTATAACCGACTTGGAATTGCCAGCCAGTTGGGGTTATCAATGGAGAAATATTCAGTGAATGATTTAAAAACATTGAACGGTGTATTACTTCAAAAGGTGAATGAAAGCAATGGTTTATTGCTTCAAAAGCCTGTACCCGAAATGACCAGCAGTGAGATATTTAACAAGGCAATGCTTGCATACAGGGAGGTGAATAAACAATACCCGTTTTTAAATTATCATCCGGCATCTATAAAAACATCCTTATGGGGATGGATGGGGAACTATGTTGGTTTCCTTGGGTATTACAATCCATTTACCGGGGAAGGACAGGTAAATACTACAGTGCCAAAATTTTCGCAACCATATACCAATTGTCATGAAATAGCTCACCAGCTCGGATATGCCAAAGAAAATGAAGCTAATTTTGTAGGATACCTGGCCGCCTCAGCTTCGAAAGAGGAGACCTTCCATTATTCAGTTTACTTAGACCTGTTTTTATATGCGAACCGAAATTTATTTCTTGCCGATTCAGTATCGGCAAAGGCTTTTACAAAAGAGTTGCATCCGGCTGTAAAGAAGAATCTCAGGGAATGGAGGCAATTTAACGAGCGCCATAAAAATCCGGTAGAACCGGTCATCCGGTGGATGTATGGTAAATACCTTGAAAGCAATCAGCAGCCTTCCGGTGTATTGAGTTATAATGAAGTAAACAGTTTCCTGATTGCTTATTATAAAAAGTATGGTAGATTATAAAGACAGTTAGACTTAACTATTGGCACGGTTTTTTAAGAAACGAAGTATGAAATTATTTATATCGGTTGCTATTACCTTACTTGTAGGTGGTACTGCAGGTTTTTTTACTTCTGAAGGGGTTAACGGATGGTATGCCGTTGCCAATAAGCCTTCCTTTAATCCACCCAACTGGGTATTTGCTCCTGTATGGACCTTGTTGTATATCCTGATGGGGATTGCCTTGTGGCTTGTATGGAAAAGCGAAACCAATAAGGCGGTAAAAAAAACAGCCATTATATTATTCTCCCTGCAACTGTTACTGAATTTTGCCTGGTCCTTCATTTTCTTTTACATGCATCAACCAGGCTGGGCTTTTATAGAAATAACAGGTATGTGGATCATGATTATGCTTACCATTGTGTGGTTTGGAAAAATATCTCCCGCTGCAGCATGGTTAATGGTTCCTTATATATGGTGGGTAAGTTTTGCTGCTGTACTCAATTTTTATATCTGGAAACTCAATTAATTTGTGCAACTTAATTTCCTGATGCCGGATATACAATCTGTGCTTTCCGGCTCAAATCCCGCAATCTGAACTTTCCGGCTTCCCAACCTTAAAAAGTGTTTTTCCACATCATGCTCTCCACCGGCTTATTGTGCTGGCCACTGTATTTGGCATTTTTTTTCTGGTTGTATTTTACTTCAATCACACCATCTACCGGGAAATAGATCAGTTGACCGATAGGCATTCCTGCATATACTCTTACCGGTTGTTTTACAGATATTTCCAGGGTCCAGTTACCACAAAACCCAACATCGCCTTTACCGGCCGTGGCATGTATATCAATCCCCAGTCGCCCCGTACTGGACTTGCCTTCCAAAAAAGGTACATGGGCATGCGTTTCGGTATATTCTTCGGTAACGCCCAAATAAAATTTATGTGGATACAGCACAATCCCCTCTTCCGGTATTTCAAAATGTTCGATCGTATTGTGCTTTTTTGCATCCAGTTCGTCGTTGGTATAGGTAGCCAGGAATTTGCCGAGGTGCACATCGTAACTATTGCTTCCGAGGCATTCCCTGCTATACGGCACTATTTTGATACTGCCATTTTCTATTTCTTCTAAAATTCTCGTGTCGCTGAGTATCATAATTGGGTTGTAGGTTGAAGATTAAAGGTTGATCGTTAAAAGTTAAAAGTTGAAGGTTATTGATGGGTTAATGGTAAAATCATGTATGCCTTAAATCACTAATCCGTACATTAGCATATTAGCAAATTGAATAGTTCCCTATTTCAATTTGCAAATATTCACTCAAAAATCTACAATCAAAAATCCGGGATCATTTCATGCCATTGGTTTATCAACAAAATATCAACGCTTCAACAAAATTAGGGGTTTGGCATATAGCCGAAGAAGAAGTCTTTTTTTTGGAGGAAGTGCCATTGCAACGGGCAATCACGCATCCTAACAAGCGGCTGCAGCATTTGGCCGGAAGGTATTTGTTAAAAGAATTGTTCCCAGACTTCCCCTACGACCTTATACGAATAGCAGATACCAGGAAGCCATTTTTGGAAAATGAAGCATATCATTTTTCTATTTCTCATTGCGGGGCTTATGCTGCAGCAATTGCCAGCACAGATTGCAGGGTAGGGGTAGATGTGGAACTGATTTCAGAAAAAGTAGAGAAAGTAAAGCATAAATTTTTAGCCGAACCGGAACTGGAGTTATTACTGGCAGTACCACTATTCCCCTTTACCATTTTTAGTGAAAGATTATTGACGGCGGCCTGGAGTATTAAAGAAACCTTGTTTAAATGGCAGGGGAGCACTGAGGTGGATTTTAGAAAGCACCTCGTTATTGATCAGATATTTTTAAATGACAATGAAGGATTGGCCCATTGTAGAATTGTAAAAGAAGTAGCTATCGAATTGAACGTTCATTTTTTATTTTTTAACAACAATTGCTTGTCGTGGGTACTAAATGATTGGCATTGAAGGTCTGAAACAGGTATAGGCATACCGGAAAACGATATGGGAATTTAATTATCTTATTTTAAAAAGTTGTTTAATTAAAATGTAATCCCAGGACCATTAGTCTAACCTGAATTTAAATTAAATCGAATTTTGAAAAAAATTATCTTTTTTGTTTTTCTTTTTATCAATCTAAAAATGGTGGCACAATCATCGGTGCAGGGTAAATATTATTTCCGGAGGCAGGAGATGGTGGCAGCCTTTAATTTTTTGCAGGATGGTAAATTTCAATTTTTTTATTCCTACGGGGCTGTAGACCGTAGCGCATCAGGAACCTTTAAAATAGAGGGTGATACCCTAAAGCTTAACAGTAACAAGGTTGCAGGACACGATTTTACTACAATCAGTCAAACAAGGGAGGGTACCGGTTATACTATTATTTTTACTCACCCTAATAAATATTTATTAAAAAATATCTTGTGCATATTCTTTCTAAAAGGCAGGCAGCAGAAAATATGGAGCGATGACAATGGTCGGGCGCACCTGGATGCATTGCACTGCGACAGTATCTATGTTCAGCATGCCTTGTACCCCGATATTCTTACGCCCGTTAAGGATGATAAAAATGAACACAATATTTTCGCACTTGCACTCAATCCGTCACTGGAGCAAGTGAGCTTTAAAGGCATTGATTTTAAAATTGAAAGTGCTGACCGGATTACCTGTATTCCCAATTACTTTATGGAAATGACAGGCATTGAATTTGTAAAACAGCAAACAGGTAAATAATATATCATAAAATAAGGTCATCGTCGTTATTCAAAAGTTGCTGGGATTGGGATGGTGGAATATCTTAAAAGCTGTAAGAAGGTTCTTTCCCGCTGCCCGTAATAAATCATCATTCCGGGCCCGGATTTAGCTGTTTATTTTGAAGAAATTAGTAGTTTTTTAATTTCACTTGCTTAAGTGCCGGAATAATTGTTTTATAGCGGAATTTATTAAATGATTATTAATTTAAATAATTGAATTTGGTTTATGTGGCTGTGCTTAGTATCTTCGCCTTCCTTTTTTAAGGAAGATTAAAGAAACCCTATTTATTAACAACCCAAAAAAATTTCTATTTTTTATGGCTGTAAAGATGAGACTGCAACGCCACGGGTCTAAAAAAAGACCTTTCTACTTTATCGTAGTAGCAGATGCCCGTAGCCCACGCGATGGCAAATTTATTCAGAAACTTGGTACGTACAATCCTTTGACTGTTCCTGCAACTGTGCAGATTGATCGTCAAAAGGCATTGGACTGGTTACACAAAGGTGCTCAGCCAACTGACACTGTACGTCGTATCCTTTCCTTTAAAGGTGTATTGTTCCTGAAACATTTGTTGAGAGGTGTAAGCTTAGGCCTGTTTGATGAGGCTGTTGCAATGCAAAAATTTACTACATGGAGTGCAGAGCATGATGCTCATGTTGCAAGACGCCAGGGAGCCCACAAAAAGGCCCGTACGGATAGTCGCAACCAACCTGTAGTACGTAAAGTTGCTGAAGCCCCGGCTGCAACGCATGCCACTGAAGAAACTAAAACAGAAGAATAAATACCTCTGTTATGTTAATTCTTTTAAGCAATTTCGAGTATTCGGAATTGCTTTTTTTATGCTCCTATTCCCTCCCGATAAAACCCGGCCCCTGTTCGGGGGAATTATGCAGGAATCTTTTATTTCGGTGGGGTACAATTTTACATTCCCTCTTATACGAATATCTTAACTTGCACACCTCATGAGTCAGTATTTTAAAATCGGGAAATTGGCAGCCAGCTTTGGCTTAAAAGGCGAGTTGGTGTTGCAACACAGCTTCGGTAAAAAATCAGCATTGAAAGGGCTTGAAACCATTTTTTTAGAGGTAGGGAAGGATAATTTCATGCCCTATTTTATTACCAGTACTGCTATTAAAAATGATGCCGAGGTATTTATTAAATTAGACGGGATTGATACAAAAGAAACAGCCCGCAAGTTTACGCCTAAGGAGGTATGGATAACAGAAGAAGATTTCAAAAAATTTGCTGCAAAAGCTTCTCCAATTGCTATGCTGGGCTTTCATTTGATTAATGAGGAGGAGGATCTCGGAGAGATTATTGAAGTAATAGAGCAGCCTCACCAGATATTATGTGCCATTTTGCTGGATGGTAAAGAAGCGCTGATACCAATACATGGCGAATCGCTGGAAAAAATTGATCAAAAAAACAGGAAAGTATATGTAACGTTGCCGGATGGGTTACTGGATATTTACAGGTAGTGTTTTGGGTGAACGGGGGATGGCCAATGGTGAACAGGTAATAATTCATCATCAGTAACAGGGATTTCCAAATTAAAAAATGCCGGAATATTATTCCGGCATTTTTTAATAAAATCAGTCACTATCTTTTCTCTCTCATCGGTATTCTTTTTCTTCCTTCACTTCTGTCACCACCTTCGCTCCTGGAACTTCTATCACTCCTTCCTTCATCTGCGGGTCTCTTAAATCCGCCATCTGCTTCGTTCATTCTTACCAGGCGTCCATTGTATTTTTTGCCATCCATGCTTTTAATCATCTTAGCCGCCGCAGCTTTATCTACCTCTACCCAGGCGTTCATTTCCCGGATATCAATTTTGCCCAGTACTTCTTTATTCAGGTTGCTTTCATCCAGTATAAACTGTAAAAAGCTTGCCTTGTAAAAACCATCCTTGGTGCCGAGGTTGATGAATAACCTGCTATAGCCATTATCCGCGGTCCTGGTAAATGTTGGGCGTTCTCTTCTATCTCCGCCGCTGGCATCTCTGAAACCGGTATCTCTTCTTTCTCTTGAATCCGTTTTTGCATTCAGGTCATCAGCACCCTGGTAATATTTCAAAAAATGGTTGAACTCTAAAGCTGCCACTCTTTTCAATACTTCATCTTTGGTTACATCAGCAAATTTTGTCTGCAGGTCTGGTAAATAGTTTTCGTATTCACCATTTGAAATATCGGCCTGCATTAATTTATCCATGAAATGGAAAAACTGCTTACGGCATACATCTTTACCGCTTGGTATATCCAGCTTATGAAACTGGGCATTGATCATTTTTTCGATCGACCTGATTTTATAAGCCTCCCTGCTGTGACAAATGGTGATACAAATACCGCTCTTGCCGGCCCTTGCAGTACGGCCACTCCGATGCGTATATACTTCAATATCGTCTGGTAATTCGTAATTGATTACATGTGTGATGCCATCCACATCAATACCCCGTGCTGCTACATCGGTTGCAATCAACAACTGTATGCTTTTGGAACGGAAGCGCCCCATTACTTTATCCCTTTGCTGTTGTGTTAAATCGCCATGCAATGCTTCGATATCATATCCTTCTTTTACCAGGCGCTCTGCTACTTCCTGCGCATCTGCTTTTGTGCGGGTAAATATTACGCCATACATACCGGGATTAAAATCTACCAGGCGCTTCAGCGTATCATAACGGCTTTGCGCAGGCGTAATAAAATACTGGTGATCGATGTTTACATTCGCGGTGTTCTTTTTACCCATGGTAACCTCTATAGGGTTAGTCATAAAGTTTTTAGAAATTGCTTTTACCGCTGTAGGCATGGTAGCACTAAACAACCAGATGCTTTCTCTCAGTATCGTGTTCTTTAATACAAAATCAATATCATCTCTGAAGCCCATATTCAGCATTTCATCCGCTTCATCTAATACTACGTATTTAACTTTTTGCAGGTCAATGGCTTTTCTTTCGATCAGGTCAATCAATCTTCCGGGAGTTGCCACAACAATCTGAACCCCTTTTCTTAGTTCCCTGATCTGCATTACAATGGAAGCGCCGCCATATACGGGTTCAACACTCAGGCCTTTTACGTGCTTCTTAAAATTCATCAAATCGTTGCAGATCTGCAAACACAATTCCCTGGTAGGGCATACTATCAATGCCTGTGGATGTTTTTGACTGGTATCTATTAAATGTAATAATGGTAAACCAAAAGCGGCCGTTTTACCTGTGCCGGTTTGTGCAAGTCCTACAAAATCTGTTGTTCCTGATAATAAAACGGGGATAGCTTTTTCCTGGATAGGGGTGGGAGTTTCAAATCCCATTTCTGTTATAGCTTGTACTAATTGTTCGTTTAAGCCTAAGGCTTCAAATGCATTCATGTAATTTTTTTTGCGATTACATGATATGCTATTTTCCTGTTGCTGCGCTACTTAATTCCTAATAAAAAATTTAAAGTAAATACTAAATTCAACAGCCTTTTGGGCACTTCATGCAATTCTCGTTATAAATAATTCGCGAAGGTAGGGGTTTCTGGTGCAAAAAACGCAATTAAGTGGGAAGTAATCTTCCAAGCTTTTATTTAATCCAATATTCATAATGTAATTTGCGTTATGATTTAAACTCCAAATGTAATTAGTTGTCGAAACTTTTTTACGTAAACCGTTCAAATGATTTACATGATCAAAACCTTATTACTATTAACGATTGGATTTCTTTTTGTCTGTAAAAGTCATGCACAAACAAAATCCGGCGGCAATTTACCTGTTAAGGATTCACTGGAAATATTGAATCAATTAAGGAACCTTTTTGATTCATTGGATCGGCCCACGAGCTATCTTTTTGCCAATATAGGTGTTGGCAACCGCCTCTTTAGTATTAAGAATGCTGCATTAAGTGCCAAACAAAGTACGACCAACGTGATAATATATTCACCCTCCCTGGGGTATTTTCATAAAACAGGCCTGGGATTAACTGTTGGTGCCAGTCTGTTAAATGAGGTGGACGGGTTTGGAGTAAATCAATTTTCCCTGTCGCCTTCATTTGATTTGACCGGCAATAAAAATATCGCTTTCGGTATTTCATACACCCATTATTTTGTGAGGAATAAATTCTCGCCATATGCTTCGCCTGTGCAGAATGATTTTTATACTTCTTTGAGGTACAGAAAATCCTGGCTTCAGCCTGGCATAGCAGTTGGATACTCAACCGGTGAATATAAGGAGGCGAAATTTAAAGACACCGTTATTGCGGGAATCAGAAGACGGTTTTACGATTCGGCAACATACCAATTGAAGGCTTTTTCTCTCATGCTTTCGGTTAGTCATCAATTTACCTGGTACAGAGTTTTGAATAAACTGGATGGAGTGAGTTTTACGCCTACATTAATTGCTAACGCAGGATCAGGTAAAACTACCATCAGCCACAAAACGAATGCGATTGCGTTATTTAATTTTTTAAACAAAAGGGGAAGGATTCCCAAATTGCAAACCGATAAATTTGAGATGCAATCTATGGGCTTAAATTTAGACCTGGCATATAACTTTGGCAACTTTACGTTCGAACCACAATGGTACCTGGATTATTATCTTCCTGCTACGGATTCACAAAGGTGGTCGCAGGTTTTTACATTTAATGTGGGGTACACTTTTTAGCCTGTGTACTGGTTAACAAATAATTACAAATTTATTCCAATCGTTGGCATATAACTTGAAATGGTTAAGGCGAACTAAAAACATAAATTATGAAAACGAAACTCTTAGCCCTTTTACTTTCGGTAATGACTTTTTCAGCAGCACATTCTCAAGGTTTTCACCTTGGTATAAAAGGCGGTGCCAACATTAATAAACTAACCGGAAAATCTTTTAATGATGAATTTAGTTTTGGTTATCACGTGGGAGGTTTCGCCGAAATTGGGTTAAGTAAAAAGTTTTCGATACAACCAGAGGTTGTGTTTAACCAGTTCAGCCAGGATACAGCCAGTAAATTTAGCCAGGTTTACAAACTCGATAATCTTTCAAAAGTTAAATTGAATTATTTAAGTATTCCACTCTTGCTGAACTACCGACCTTCCGGTTTCCTCAGTTTACAGGTTGGTCCACAGTTTGGTATATTGATGGATCAAAATGCCAAACTGGTACAAAACGGCAAAGATGCATTTAAGAAAGGCGATTTTAGCATGTTGGGCGGTGTGCAACTGAAGTTTTCCAGCATCCGGATTTATGGCCGTTACGCTGTTGGGTTAACTAACCTGAATGACATTGATAATTCAGACAAATGGAAAAGTCAAAGTTTCCAGGTGGGTGTAGGATTGGCAATTTTATAAATCAGTTCCGGATAATTGTAGGGATTCCATTTTTATTCCATCTGATTATTGCAGAAGGAACCCCGGTATATAAATCGTCCTGGCGGTGTTGCACTATATAGTCAACACCGTTTTTTATTGCAGCATCTATATCAGTAAAAATAGCGGGGGGAGGGTAGCCGGAGATATTGGCTGAAGTAGATACAATTGGTTTACGAAACCGTTTAATCAGGTGCCTGCAAAAAGGATCATTCACCAGCCGTATGGCAATAGTACCATCTTCACTTACCAGGTTATCTGCCAGGCCGGTAGCTCCTTCATAAATTACCGTAACGGGTTTTGATATCCCCTTTATGTAATCAAATATTTGCAGGTCGGGTTGAGTTACGTAAGTTAAAATGTCTTTTTCATCGGCCAGCAATACGATCATATTTTTATTGGTGGCTCTTTTTTTTAGAGCATAAATTTTCGCTACCGCTTCAGCATTGGTCGCATCACAACCAATCCCCCAGATGGTATCTGTTGGATAAAGAATTAATCCACCATTATTTAATACAGTGAGGCACTGTTCAATATCGTTTGAAAAAGGTATCATAGTATTTTATTGTAAACATTCATTATACAATCTGCATATTTGCCGGTTTCGAAATCCTTTGCACGCTCAAATCCCTTATTTTGCAATGATTCACCGACTGCCGGATTTGTCGCTATGCTTAGCATATGTGCTGCAAGTAATTCATAATCGTCAGGTGAAAAATACAATGCTGCATCACCCGCCACTTCCGGAAGGCTGGATGCATTGCTGCTGATAACAGGTAAACCGCTCCATAATGCTTCGAGCAATGGAAGACCAAAGCCCTCAAAGACAGAAGGATAAACCAGTGCCAGCGCCTGTTGGTAAATCGCCGGGAAATCCGCTGCTGAAGTAAAGGCTGCTTCCCTTGCAACAGGCAACTCGTTCAACAGTATCAGCATATCTTCCATACCATTTGCCTTCATTAACTTTTTTACTTCAGCTTTTTCTTTTTTCCCATCACCAATCACAACCAACGGAATATTGATTTTATTTTTTAGTAAAATAAGGGCCCTGCAAATGGCGACCAGGTTTTTCCTGGGGGCTATCGAACTTACAAATAAAAAATAGCGCCCCGGTAAACCGTACTTATTCTTAACCGAAATCTTTTCTGTATCATCTCTCAATTGCTCAAATATCGGGTTACAACTCTGGTAACAAATATGTATTTTTTCAGGGTTTACTCCATATAAATTAACAAGGTCATCCTTTGTTTGTTTACTGATAGCTATGACTGCATCTGCAATGGCACAGGCTCTTTTTATTTTCCATCTGTGTACATATCGTTCATCAAAGTGGTATGTTTCCGGAAAACGTTCAAAGATCAGGTCATGAACAGTAACCACGGTTTTAATATCGATTTTTTCAATACCGTTGGGAAGTTCATTGCTAACACCATGGTATATATCCAGACCTGAAGCCTTTATTTCTTTTACCATTCCCCATCGTCGCCATAAGCCGGCAAATTTTTTATAAAATAATTTTCCCGGGGAAGTAGCCCGAACATTATTAAAAGTATGAATATCAAATAAAGCAGTCTGTTCTGCTGCAAACAAATGGTATTGATGTTGGGGATAATTCCGGCTCAATATCGTAACCAGCGACCGGCTATAATTACCCAAACCCGTTTTGTTTTGAAATGCCCTTTTACCATCATATCCAATATTCATACTTTTGCCCGCTTAATATATTACGCAAGATATAAAAAACGGGGTGAAGATATTATGCTGATAGTTGTTACGATCCTCATTACGATATAACTGGCTACACTGTACAAAGAACAGATTAGAAAACTTAATTTGTAAAACCAGCAGCCAAAACATGTTGAGGAATTAATTTAAAAGGTAATTAAAGTCGCACAATGGTATTAAGTACAAGAGGGCGATGCAACGATGATGCACATTGTATTGATGCCTGGACAAATATTTTTTCTTATATCTTCATTTTTTTCGGTGTATTGTTTAAGCAGCGGTTTTTTTACAGACGATTAAAGTTATTTGAAGTTTGCTTTTTGCCCGATATTTCAATACTATCTGATTTGTATTCCCCGCGGCAAGATGTCTGTTATAACTCCATTTTTTCTTTTTGTATCTTGCGTTTCGTTTATTAATTCGGTTATGCAAAAAATATCGGCGGTAATTATCACATTTAATGAGGAAAATAAGATAGCAGCATGCCTGGACTCATTGCAGGGAGTGGCAGATGAGATTATTGTCATGGATTCCTTTTCAACAGATAAAACGCCCGCTATCTGTAAAGCATATGGAGTAAAATGGTACCAGCAAGCCTGGCGGGGCTATGGATGCCAGAAGAATGATGCTGCAGAAAAGGCCGGCAACGATTATATTTTGAGCCTCGATTCCGACGAAAGTCTTTCTGCAGAACTGCAACGATCTATATTAACCGTAAAAAAGCAAGGGTTATCCGGGGTTTACCAAATGAACCGGCTTAATAATTTTTATGGATACGATCTGCATCACGGCAATGTATATCCTGATACAATGAAGCGGTTGTATAACCGGAGAGAAGCAAAGTGGTCACTTCGCCCGGTACATGAAACACTTGAAATGAATGGAGGAATTGAAGTGAAAAAATTGTCGGGTAATCTGTTGCATAGAAGTAAAAGTACGCTCGAAGATCACGTGGCAGGCATCAACAAATATTCTACACTAGGGGCCAGGGTATATTTGGATGCGGGCAAAACCGGGGCCGGGTTTAAATTGCTGGCAAGCCCCTTATTTACCTTTATAAAAGGATATATTTTCAGGCTCGGTTTTTTGGACGGCTACGCCGGGTACATGATGGCAAAAATGAATGCCTATGAAGTATTTCTCAAATACAGTAAACTATTGATTTTACAAAAAAATAAATCTAAATAAACAAGCACTATGCAATTACAGGAACTAATACTGGCTGCCTGGAACAACCGGGAACTTTTAAAAGAAACAATATACGCGGAAGCCGTGCGGGATGTGATAGAAGAAGTTGATAAGGGCAGGCTTCGTACCGCCAGTCCAACAATAGCGGCTGATGGAACCTGTAGCTGGCAGGTAAACGAATGGGTAAAGCAGGGGATATTGATGTATTTCGCAATACAGCCGATGGAAACCATGGTATTGCCTCCGTTTGAGTTTTACGATAAAATGAAACTGAAAAGCGGCTATGCCGAACTGGGAGTGAGGGCGGTACCACATGCGGTAGCAAGATACGGTGCTTACCTGGCAAAGAATGTAGTATTAATGCCGTCTTATGTAAACATTGGTGCTTATGTAGATGAAGGTACCATGGTGGATACCTGGGCAACAGTAGGAAGTTGTGCCCAGATTGGCAAGGGGGTTCACCTTAGTGGCGGTGTCGGTATTGGCGGTGTATTGGAACCATTGCAGGCGAGCCCGGTAATTATTGAAGATGGTTGCTTTATTGGTAGCCGGTGTATTGTGGTAGAAGGAGTAAGGGTTGAAAAGGAGGCGGTGTTGGGAGCCAATGTAGTATTAACCCAATCCACCAAAATTATTGATGTAAGCGGCGCTGAGCCTCTTGAAATGAAGGGTAGGGTGCCAGCCAGGAGTGTAGTAATTCCCGGGTCTTATACCAAAAAATTTCCTGCGGGTGAATTTGGAGTAGGATGTGCTTTAATCATTGGCCAGCGTAAACCATCTACCGATCTTAAAACAAGTTTGAATGATGCTTTAAGAGATTTTAATGTATCTGTCTAGTATCCCCGTATCTACCGGTGAGGAACCAGCGCAACCTTTTTGGTGAGTAATTTGAATTGTATAAAAATGTTATAAGGTTTTAAAATATAAAAAATACCCAGCCCCGTTTTTGGGGCTGGGCTTTTTAATGATGTTATCAAAAAATAGCAATACCACTATACCGATAGCCGGATTTATCATAGCGTTTGCAGGATCTATCCTGTTTTCCACAAAGGCAATCATTGTAAAACTGGCCTTTGCGCATACACCAACTGATGCGCTTACATTGCTGGCGCTGCGAATGGTTTTTTCACTTCCCTTCTTTATTGGGGCGGCGATATTGGCCAGTAATAAAAAGGATAATGTTACATTGACCCACAAACACTGGGCAGGTATTATTACCCTTGGCCTGTTCGGCTATTATTTAAGCAGCCTGTTCGATTTTATTGGCTTACAATATATCAGCGCCGGACTGGAACGATTGATTCTTTTTCTGTATCCAAGTTTTGTGGTATTGATCAATGCCTTTCTTTTCCGGCAAAAAATATCCGGTATACAAAAAATTGCGCTGGCATTAACTTACCTGGGTATTGGTATTGCATATTTTGGAGAATTAACGGTTGATTTTAATAATCCAAATTTTTTACTGGGGAGTGTATTGATCTTTGTATGTGCCATCACCTTTGCCATTTATCTGGTAGGAAGTGGCAGACTGATTCCATTGGTGGGTGCTACCAAATTTACAGCCTACGCTATGCTGGCTTCAACAGCAGGTGTTTTTCTGCATTTCTTGTTGGTAGGTAACTACAGCAAAATTCCTACCGGTAATGCATTTTGGGGATATGGTTTTTTATTGGCCATAGTAGCCACTGTAATTCCAGGATTTTTAATTTCTAATGCCATGAAAAAAATTGGCTCCAATAATGTGGCGATCGTGTCGAGTATTGGTCCGGTAAGCACCATTGTACAAGCCCATTTGGTTTTAGGAGAACGTGTTTTTATTGAACAGCTCATTGGCACTGTGCTGGTAATTGCGGGTGTTTTACTAACCGGCTGGAAGGGCCGGGAAAATGTTGCATAATTAATTCAATCCTTTTGGAGCAGATACGGTTTAGTTTTCTATATTTGCAGCCCTGAACCCGATAACTGTCGGGAAATGCCCGGGTGGCGAAATTGGTAGACGCACTGTGTTCAGGTCGCAGCGTTCGCAAGGATGTGCTGGTTCGAATCCAGTCCCGGGCACATGTAATCCCCTATAAATGATTGATTTATAGGGGATTGTAATTTTTGGATGTCCGTTTTTTGCCGCTTTTTTACACTTATTCCCACACGTTTTGACACATAAATGACACATGGAATGACACACGGAATTTTCAATCCGGCATACGAATTGTGACCGTATTTTCATGACTATCAATATAACTCAAAGACCATCCTCCAATAAACAAAAAATATTCTATTCTCTTGAATGGGGCAGAAATACTGGTCAAAGAATGTCTACCGGCGTATTTACTTATGTAAAGCCTAAAGACCAGGTTCAAAGGAACCATAATAAAGAAGCGATGACAATACTGGAAATGAAGCGTTCCCAAATGATATTGGATCACCAGGCCATCAGCAGTGGATATCTTCCCCAGCATAAAATAAAGAATAATTTTTTGGATTATTACGCAGACTTTGTGAAACAAAATTCGTATAAAGGAAACAGGCATTTGATTCAAAGCCTTGGTTCATTTAAAAGTTTTATTGGTAAAAATTATATCTCTGCCATCGAAATCAACGAAAATCTCTGTGAACGTTTTAGAAGCTATTTACTTTCGAATCTGAATGGCGAAACGCCCGCCAATTATTTTAGCCGGTTTAAGCGGGTATTGGAAGCAGCCTGTAAAGATGGTTATTTCAAAATAAGCCCGGCCCATGGGCTTGCTTGTAAAGCGAAATCAAACAAAAAAGTAAAAGAGATCCTTGAGGCGGATGAATATAGAAAGCTGATGAATACACCTTGTGCGAATTATGAGGTAAAAAAGGCTTTTGTATTTTCATTGTATACCGGCTTTAGATGGGTGGACGTGAAACCGCTGACGTGGGAAAATATTAAAACAACCGGCGTCGTCAACATTATACAAAAGAAAACGGGTGAAATGCTGGACCTGCCACTTCACCCAATTGCATTAGAAATTTTAGGAGAAAGAAAAACAGGCCTCGTTTTTAAATTGCCAACCGCCGACGGAGCAAACGGGTTACTGGCAAAATGGTGTGATGCTGCCGGGCTGGGAAAGCATATTACCTGGCATTGTGCCCGGCATAGTTTTTCCGTATTACTGCAGGATAAAGGCACCGATATAGCAACCGTTGCCGGAATGCTAGGCCATACTTCAACAAAATATGTGCATAAAACATACAAACGATATCGGAAACCCAATGCCCGGGAGGCCATTAATAAATTACCGGGTTTATAATTTTATCTTTCTCACCAACTCGTCAATTTTTGACGGAGCACCGGATAGCATCAGGTCCAGATCGGCCCGTTTGAAGTAACCGTTCTGATTTTTAAAGATGCCATTTTCTTCACACTTTTTAGTTAGTGTCTGCAAGAAAACGACTCGTTTTTAATTTTAGTAAATGATTTTTTTAGAATAGATAAATGATTTTGTAAACTCGGAACACAGATTATAAAAACTCTTCAATGGTATTGCAAATAATTAAAATATGATGGTTGTTTTTTTTCGTCATTGCATACCTCCTCCATTCGTTTTCTTGTGACTACTTTTTATTAACCTTAGGCTGCCCGTTTCAACCGTAGCTTTTGTTCTTCCGCTACTTGCATTGCCTTAAGTGCATTTCCAAATACATGTAGGTTGTAGGCTAAAACACTTAATCCAACGCAACGTTTGTAACCTTTAGTCCCTTTGTCCATGCAACGATTGAGGCCATGGTGTTCTAACATGTTGATATTGCTCTCTACCGCACTGTGTGCGTTGCGTAGTTGCTTAAATATTGGAGTGCTTTCACGTGCTTTATCTGCTTTGTTGTGTCGTCCTTTTTTGGAAGTACCACTTGCTCTACTGCTTCATTCTGTAGTGTTGCATGGTTGTCTTTACTCCAAAAGCCTTTATCAGAACTATGGCTGTAAATCTTTTTACCAGGGAAGTTCTTTTTTATCCGCCTGGATAAATCACTTACCTGCGAAGCATCTCTTTGATTTTCCATCACTTTGTAATCAACAATAAACTGATACTGATCAGTAGTGATGAGTAGCAGGTGCCCAAGCTCAATCTTCTTATTAAGTTTGCCCTTGGTGATCCATTCGAAATGCTCTTCAAAAATGGAAAATATCTTTTCTTCGGCAGGGATAGCTTCTCCTTTTAATAACCGGCGTTCTATCTGATTGGTAAACTTCGATAGGTAGTTTTTATAGTTTGTTAGCGTTTCGATGATAGCCATTACCAACTCTTCCTTGCCAATAGCAACTGGCGGATGGGTTATAAGTTCGGTTACTTTTTTTCCAGCAATGTTGCCTGTTGCAGGTATTGCTTAACGTATTTCTTTTTTTGATGCTCATCTTTGCCCTTGAATACTTTTTGTGAAGTAGCACGAAACAGACTTTTAAGCCTCTTACGGGTATGTTTTATTTTTCGCCAGCCTTGTACAAAAGCGATCTCATGCAACTTTTCAATCGTATCAAGGCACTTTCGTAAGCTGTCCCACAGCAAATTCAGATCGGTAGGAAAATGAACATTCCTCTCAAGGACATAGCTGTCGGTTTTTAACCGGAAGGCTTCATCTTCTTTTTTTTTAATGAGTTTATGTCCGGCATTCACCACCAATTGATTAATCTCATGCAGTAAAGATTCATCCACCAAACTAACGTTGTCTAATATGCTTTGGTAAGTGAATTCTGTCTTTTCATCTTCTATAAATGCTGTAGCGTGTACCCCCATTACCCGCCGTACCAGTTCATTATAATTGGCGGAAGTTTCAAGTGTATTCCAGTTTGTATTGCAGGCATGGCGAACTACTGCCAATACAAGTATATGCCATAGGTCCATTCCTTTTCTTCCAGTCTTCTTTTTGCCACTGCATATCTTTTTTTCATCAGGGTAAATACTTTTTCATTCAATTCCGGAGTAATGAAAATGTATTGGAGTGCCATCTGTATGTAGCGGTTGAATTATATACCAGGATAGCGGTTGAAAAGTGTACCAGTTAGCAGACAGCAAATGTAGTTGTTTATTAGTTATGAATGCTTGGATATGTATGCCTCTTAAAACCTAACATAAAAGAACATGGGCGATAGCCCATTCCTATCTTCTTTTCTTTTTTTGGTTCTTTTTTTCTTTTACATTTTTTGACAATTTACCCGGTAGATTTATTTTAAAAGTTTGTTATTAACAGCCTTGGAATGATTGTCAATTGTATTAGTTTTGAGGTACCAGGAAGAAGCGGAAGCGGGCTCTGCTGAGGAGCAACCTGCCAGGAATATTGCTGGTTATCTGAGCATTTTATAATATCGTCAGGCGGCTTTAATTTTTAGTGCGTCCTGTATTTTTCTTGTTTCTTTCATTCTGTAAGATGGTCCATTCATGTTGACCAGGTATGCTTTATGAGTTAGCCTGTCGAGTAATGCTGCCGTTAATACGGTGTCCTTTCCAAATATATCATTCCACTTATCAAAGGAGAGATTCGAGGTTATAATGGTTGATTTAATGCCCGTTCTCAGGGAGAGATGATTGAAGAGCATTTCAGAACCTTGCTTATCAAAGGAGATGTATCCAAACTCATCACAGATGACCAGGTCATACTTTTCGAACTTAAGTTCAAGGCTCCGCAAAGTACGGTTGGAATGATTCTCCCGTATTTGCGTCAACAGTTTAGACACGGTTGTAAACATTACGTTATACCCTTGCTGACAGGCTTTGATTCCCAACCCGATCGCAATATGGGTCTTTCCGGTTCCTGGCGATCCGCCCAGAATAATATTCGAGCCGGTTGTTATGAAGTCCAGCGTTTCCAAAACAGGCAGTTTGGCTGCGGCATCTGCAGGTAGATCTGGCCTGTTGATATCCTGCAGGTACTTGAGTTGCGGGAACGCCGCATTGCGCATCTGTACCTTCTTTCGGTTGATCAACCTGACCTGTTGTTCTGCTTTTAACAGATCAAGTATTACCTGCTCATAGGAAGCGCTTTGCTGCACAGCCTCGGTTATGATGTCCTTTATGTCATTGCGGAAAGCCGCCAGCCTCAGATCCAGACTGACCTGATTGATTTGATCCATAATTTTCTTGTTCATTGATTTTATTTTTATGTTGATTAATTGTAATTCATCATGGCCTCGAGTTGAACAAGGTTTTCCAGTGATTGTAGTGTGATAGGATCCGGTTGGAGGATAGTCGGTGGAATCTCCTGCTGCTGATTGCCCAGTAAGGCCATCACATGTATTGCACTCACCCCATCATGTGACTGACGTGCCAGTTTGTTCACACAGTTACTCACCTGCTGGCTGCCAATATCATTGAGTTGGCAATATTGCAATAATTCAATAAATGACCTGGCATCATGGACGAAGTGATTGCGATACATTGACTGTACCCACTCAGGGGCCTGTTTTAAAGCGACAGAACCCGCTACAGCACCAGGCTTTCGACGAAGTGTGACCAGGTAATGGTTAAGGTCTATTTGCCAGCTAAAGCGTTCATAAAGCCGGTTGTGAATGCACAGCACATGATCGGTATCGTAAATTTTTATCCATTGGGAATAGACTTTTGCGAACACCATTTTTCCGATCATGTGATCTGGTACGGAATACCGGTTGGTTCCAAAGCTGATGGTCGAGTATTTATCCACTTTACAATTTTCTCCGGAAAAGCATTCCATGCGACCCGGATGGGCATACAGGCCTTTGCGCTCCAGTTCCAGTTTTGCGGCAGAGCTGTCACGCTGGTCTGTGCCGGGCCTTTCGTTCAATTCCGAGACACGGCACAGCAAATGATCCTGTGCTTCCTGAATCGTTTTAAAATGATCTTTAAAGCCAAACACCTTACGACGTACATATTCAACACTTCTTTCCACATGTCCCTTTTCATTGCCTTTGGCGGTATTACAAAACCGGTATTGGTACTGGTACCAGCGGCTTAGTTGCAATAAGCCTTCGGTGGGGATCTTCTCTGTCTTGCCAACAAAACTGGCAATGGCTACACGCATATTATCGTATACCATCTGATGATATACGCCACCGGTATGTTCAAAAAAACAGATGTGTGCTTCTTTAAACGCTAAGCTATCCTGGTGTTGGAAAAGCAGCGCATAACGGTAATTACTAAACGCACTGGTAAAAACGGCAAGATAATAACGCCTGAATTTTCCATCCAGCTTGATTTTTACCTCTGCCCAGTCGAACTCACAGCAGGAGCCTTCCGCATAACCTTGCCGGATAAATGCCTCTTCATATTGCATCACTTTGGTTCGGATATAGGCACAAACGACGGTATAGCTAATCACATGACCAGCACCAAGTATTAGCTCATGGATATCAACCTTTTTGATCCGCTGCTTCATACGACCGTCCAGCCGCTTGGCCTCGTTTTCCAGCAGGCACCTGTCGATAATTGCAATAACATCCTCAGAAAGTTTGCGCTTCTTCCTGTTAGCGATGTCGTAGACTGAGCCTGTCTTAAGATATTGATTTAGTAAAGATTTAGGCTTATCCTGGTCGCCTATGGGAGATGCCTTGAATTGTTCATATTGATCAATTCGGGCCTTTACGGTATCCCGATGGATATTTAATTTTTTTGCTATTTTCCGAAGGCTTAAACCCTCCCTGAAATAAAGTAATATGATCTGATGATTTGTTTCCACTTCCAGCATGAATTTGTGTCTCTTTGGTTGATGGCAAAGTGACGGTTAATCTGCTAGTAAAGTGGTACACTTTTCAACCGCAATGTGGTACACTTTTCAACCGCTATATACAGCCATCAAAACCGGGGGTAGCTCATCTCGGCTCTTCAAGGGAAATTTTACATCTGCAATGGCAACAGTTCTAAGGTTCATTTGTTGCTCGAAGCGTTGGCGCATAAACGTATTTTATAGTGAATATTAGCAAAAATTTTGCCTGTATAAGCTATATTCACAGTCTGTGAATAAATATTCGATTAAAAAATTTGCGCCAAAACCTTTGCCAATAACGGATACATCGTTTTCTTGCTAATACTACATAGTTCTAATCAGCAAACATGGGCATGGAATATTGCAATCCGGCTTATAAATAATCATAAACTAACTGATCACGAAAGAACGACGGGTTCAAAAATTCTGGATAATGTGATTCAGAATTTCCCAGAAATACTTGGTGAAGTCAATCATGGAAATTTGTAACTTTCTTATAATTGTCACCCCTTTTACATCTAGATAGTAATGCTTAAAGGAAGTTTCAACTCATTATATATTTTTAAACAATTCCACAGTCAACTTCTTATCACCTAACATAGATGCCATAGCTAACTTCTGCTCCAATAGGTGCAGTTCGCGAATATCTTTTTCAATAACTTCCATTTTTTTACTTTCTAATCGATATATCCAAAAGACAGTTACGCTCAAAAAAGATGGAAGGGCACCAATGATCCATTTGAGACTGTCGTTTACAGCACTTCCTTTATAAATCAACCATAAGATTAGAACAGTAGCCAGAAATGAAAGAAACAAGGTAAAGTAGAATGAGAAGTTTAATCTCCATTTATGGTCATTAAATACGTCAGATGACTTTAACCGGCTTTTTCTGACCGCTTCCCTCCATTTGTTTTCATCGCCTACTTCAGACACACGAGTTAACTGAACCAACTGCTCTTTCTTTTTCGTTTTTTGATTAGCGCCCATCATCACCGGCTTTTCGATGAGGTGGTCATCTTTAAACACTTCCTCCACGAATGCTATCGTATCTGTCCCTGAAAGGTTCCTGATACTGGAAGCAACATATTCAGGTAAATAGTATTGACTCATTGATATGATTTTATGTATTTTAATATTGCGGCGTGATAAGCTTCAGCAAGGGTGTTTGTGCCGTCGAGTTCACCAAGCCAGTATTTCAGAAATTCCAGACCTTGTAACACGGGTATTTCGTAAGAAGAGTAACCCATGGCACCAATGTCAATTTTGTCACGTAGATCCTGAAAAGCACCTTCGGATTCGCAAACCATCAAATACAGGGATTTTCGTGTTTTGTTAATTGTATTTCCTAAAGAACCTACTAATTGATTTATTTCAATCCCCCCATCAGCAAACTCTATTTTGCTTCCAAAATGATGGGCTACGAGAATGACCCAATCATAATTATTGTCCTTCATCAAACCATTAAATTGCTTGAATGTGCAATCGTATAGGATGGTAGCTTGCGTATGCTCTCTAATATGGAGCAAATACTTCAAAATCGGCATAACGACTCTGTTATTATAACCTTTGCCATTGTCACCATGCCAATATGGTTCATAATAAGACTTACTAAACGAGCGCGCAAAATCTTTTGAAATGCCAAATAGCCTACCCCACCACGATATGCCGCCCTTTTCCAGTATGAAACGTTCTTTTGTAAGTGGGATCGTGAGACAGAGCAGCACCTTATCTGAGTGCAAAATAGCTTCACTTTGAAGGTGCAAAAACGTTTTTTGAATATCCTGTGTCATAGCTTCTTTTGTTAGCATGGCGAAGACGGACTTTTTTTAGGCACATTTACCTTCCATCGTGGAATGCCGAGCAGGTAATTTCTTTTACCTTGTTTTATCTCGAACTTCCGTATCTGCTCTATTCCCACTTTTTTTAATAGGTCATCAATGTTGCCTGGCGCCCTTTCACTGTTCTTGTTCGGCAAAACAGATTTTTGTCTTATATCGTCATAAAAATTATTGTGAGAATTTAATTGCTTCCGTTGTATTTGGGAAATTTTGTGAAGTTGAATCTTGTATCGTCCATCTTGTAATTTCACAAAATTATTTCCAAGAATATTCCTCGTGTCTCGCAACAATGTCCCGGTAAAAAGAAAATCATCGTCATCAAGATATGTGATTGCAGGTGTGAAGTACCCAAAAAATGAAAGCATTGCGTTGATGGCATTGCTATATGATTCGTGATCACCCTCTTGGTATTGAGTAAGGATTACCCTTTTAAATTTACCCGACCCTGCAAAAAGTTCCAGCAATTTTGCATCCCCATTAGTGACTAAATGTATGTAGTCTTTCCCTGAATTCATACCTTGTAAAATTTCTCGCATGTCTTCATATGAAAGTATATCGTCAACAAAAGCAAACCTGTCGTCTCTCACTCTTATAACCATATTAATTTGCTTATAAGCAGGATTTTTCAATGCGTTCACGAATGCTTTTAGGCTGTCACTAAATACCGTTTTCACTCCAAGGTTTCGCAATGTTGAAAACTTGGCCTTCGAGGTAGTATCGCCGGTATTAGAGACTAGCAGAAAAGAAAGATCAACAACAGGAATTACTGTCTGTTGTGCGTTATCTAGGCTTTTTTGAAAATCCGGATTGTCTCTATAGAAGTAAATATTGGGATCTTTTCCGTGTAAAGCCCATAATAGAGATGCATCTAATTCGTTGTGTTCTACACTCACGATCCTTTTAACGCCTGACTTTTTACGGATTTCTTCCAAAATATCTACATAATCCTTAGTTCTGTCTTTTAATTCATCCATTCGAAGCAGCCCGTTTCCATATTCTTCACAAGCCTTACGGATTTCACTCATGTTAATTTCTCTTGCAAACTGCCATACTTTGGGTGCACCATTTTGCCCTTTGAACACAACTTGAGTAGAGCTACCGCTGGTTCGTATGTCCACTAAACCATAACTGTATTGGATTCCTTCTATCTTGTCAAAGGAAAGAAAAGTCTGCTTCAATACCTGGTTATCGGATGTTATGCTGTTAAAAGTCTCTATATCGCGTACATAAGAAACGCGGCCAACACCAAGTTTATCTTCTGCAAAGTGGGCAAAAGATGGGACATCCACCCAGTAGATTTTCTCCTGTTCCATTTGATAAAGGTCAATAAGTGAATTATCTTGAAAAACGTCACCGAGAAAAAGCATTTGTTTATTGTCCTTTAGGTCACTGCCTGTGGCTGTTTGGATTTTTGAATACAACTGGTCGTAATCGTCAGAATTTTGCAACTCGATTGAAAACTTCTTACCGTTATAATAAAAGTCCATCTTTCCGTTGTTTATGCTGCCAAGGTATATATAATTATATGTATTGTCAGTTACTTGCTGCTGGAGAAACGCTGCTTTTTTTTGTTGGATTGATGAGATTGTATTCCACGTAATCGGCTCACGATTGTGCACAATGAATCTTGATGAGCCCGGCACGTCTTCAATTTCCAATAACTCCCTTCCATAAGGTACAAACAGTCGGTTGCCGTCCCTTTCAACCGTAAATGATGCATCTCTTCTACCCAAATAATGTTTTATTTTGCTATAGCCTTCTAAAAATTGGTATGTATTATGATTGATTACACCTTTTGGAACATCTATTTTGCTTTCCTGTTGGAATCGATACAGTTGATCCAATATTTCGGTTAGCTTTATATCGTCTGGCTCTTTACCTTGAAATAAATCATCGTACTTGATTTTTATATCCTTAATCAGTTTTTCTTGAACGTTCCTTTCTTCCCAAAGTTTCATTGTTAATTCCGTTGTCTCATCCGCCTTCTCACCTACAGGGTCAATATCCAACTTTCTTTGGAACTTCTCTATGGATGCCCTGTCATTGGTAATATCACCATCTACGGCATCACTTTTTAGCCCTTGTTTTTGAAGTAAGCGCTCCTTCCAAATAATGTCTTGCTTCTTTTTATAATCCATGCCATTAAAGCCGTCAGCCGCAGGGGAAAGCGTGCCAATGTTGAGGTCCTGATTTATAGATTCCGTCCCCAACATTGCATTTCTTGAGACCTGAACACGAATAGGTAAGTTTGTCCTATTCTTAAATCCTACCCCTAATTCGCTATATAAAGTAATCTGCAAAAGTTTCCTGTCAATTGCCGTCTGCAAATTTATAGGAGTAGAATTTCCTATATAGACCTTTACATTTTCAGGATCAGAAAGCACTTTGGTGTATAAAGCTGATGGTTGCTCGTCCAAGTTTCTAGGAACATAAATATCACCATCAAGACAAAAGGCGGTGATAGTTTTTGACGGATGTTCTTTTGTAAGAGAGAAGTTCATTTCTGGAATGGCCAGTCGCTGATACTTTGGAATCTGAGCAAAACATAATGATGTTATTAGTATTGAAAAAAGTAAAACAGTTAACGAATATGTTTTCATAACTCATATTTTTAATTATAAGTTTATCTAATTATGTTAATAGGAAATAAATATACAAACGCCACTTTTATTTTGCAAGCCAATGCCATTAATTAATTTTATGCTTGAGTCCAGCCTTTTTATATTAGTGTCAGTTTAATGTAAAACCCCAGGTAAATTTTATTCCAACAACCCTAATTTTTCAATAGTTACAAAACACTTCTTATTTCTTTTGTTTTTTTAAGCGATTGATCATCGCCATAGCAGTAACCTATGCTATATGTAATTGATAGACAATTACAAGAAGTTTTGAAAAAGACGCAAGAGAAGGAAACTAAATTTATCCAGTTCCGGATGAGGGGCAAATTGAAAAATTATTAGTAAAACTTAATGAGGTGGTATCATCAAAGTTGATAATTGTGTTTGCAATAAAAGAACGGTTTATTGGAAAACCCAGTAAATTGGTCCCCTTCCTTCAAATCTCATACGCTTCAATCCAACTATGTTTTTTATCATCATAAGGTAATATAGTTTCAAATTTTGTTACAACTTTTTTTTACACATAACCGGGCGATATATTCTTTCCGCGGATTGCCATATTTCCTTTTTATAAAGCTTCATGTGTTTGCTTTGTTGATTTGGAAACAGAGTTATCTGGTCTTTTTATAGTTTGGCACTGCAGGATCCTGAGACGGTAAAAGTATCGATAGATTTCCTGATCGGCAGGTTTTTTGAATAAAGGGTAGAATAACTATAGCATCGCCGGTAGTGCTTTCCTCATGCCATTGATAAATGGCACTGAAGTAATTAAGAGAAGAGACCTGACTTCTGGTGTTGGTTCTCTCCTGGATAAATTATTTTGGTCAAAATTTGCAAATCACAATATTCTTTTCTATTTTACCACAATAAATGTACTTGGGCACAAGCAACAAATTTCTTATTGTACAAATTCTGTTCCCGGATAACTAAATAGAGTATTTTGTTTTTGTGTCTAGATGCTTTGACGAAACATATCAATATGTTATACGAATAACAGCTAATGATTAATAGCAAATTATAAAAAGCATATGTTCGTTAATGCATAAACACAAACTTTAGCCAAAAGGTAAATGAGCCGCTTTTCGAAACAAACATTTGGCAATTTTCTTTTCTTTTTTTTGGGTGTAAGCTTCCGATTACTTTAAAAATTATTAAAAAAAGTATATTTAAAGTGGGATAAGATTAAACCGAATAGCAAAGTTGAAACTTTAGTGAAGAGATAATGTTTGAAATAAAATCATGGATCTAACAACAGCTAAAGCAGCCGCTTATCTGCGACAATTTGAAATGCAACTATCAAAAGCTGCATATTTTTTTGTCAATAAGAGCATTTTTTTAGTTTTAGATATCAAATCAAATTTTTTATGAATCAAAACAAATTTCTCAAAATCTTTTCACTTGCCGCTTTTGCGGCATTCCTGTTTATAAGTTGTTGGGCAACGGTTGAGTCGTTACACTTATTGTTACCGTCGTGGCCGACTCCAATTTTTTGGGTGGCTACCGTTGGATTTTATGTACTGGCAGCAATTGGTTCGAAACTTATCGTTGATAGTTTTAATCAACGAATTCGAATAGACAATAGAGGGTGGCATCTGATTGGTGGCATTTTGATGCTTCTTGCATTTTGGGTTTTGTTCTTTTTGCCAACTAATACGCATACATTCTTTTACCGTTCTACAATTAAAGATGTTGTGGTTCGAGATTTGACGGAAACTAAAACCAAACTACAAAATTTGGAAAATGAAGGTGATGCCGGAAAAATAATTGACCAGGAAAAAGCTGATTTTCGAAATAAGATTGAAGCCATGTTTGCAAAATTTGCTGCTGAAATTAACAACCCCGGCAATCCTGGCTGGGCCGACAAAGCCGAAGCAGTTGTCATCGAAATGGAAGGCGAACTCGGCAAAATTCAACGTCTTAAACTCAGTTCCACCTCACACCAGGGAAGGCAGCAGTTGATAATGGCTATGAGGGAGCAGGTTGATAAGTTGGTAGAGTCAAAAATAAAAAATGTGTATAACCAGCGCCTGGCTAATGTGAACAAAGCCCTTGACAAAGCACAAATCAAAAACCTGATTGCTGAAATTCAAACTGTACAAAACAAAATGCAGGCAATGCCGACCCATAACGATGAACCCAAAGAAAAAACAAGCATAGTTCTTTCGCAGGCATACAAGATTATTGAT
>JANPIJ010000215.1:0-18544 GCA_031424955.1 Ferruginibacter sp.
ACCCTTCCATGGGTTTGCGGCGGCTGTTCAGATGAACGGGGATTTTCGGAAGGCTCTCAGCCCATGGGCATTTTCAGACCGGTACATTTGATCATCACCAATGAGGTAAGGGTAGCGCCGTTTGGGGTACATATATGGAATGATTCGAACATCAGTTCCAAATCAGCCCGGTTGCATTTAGAAACAGAAATCGAAAATTACAGTACCACCGCCAATAAAGTAGTTGTATTAAATCGACTGACGAATCATTCCGGCCAAAGCATTACAGAAACCAGTTCGGTTCAAACGATTGCTCCCGCCAAAGCAACCACCATACAGCAGGAATTGCCCACCATCACCAATCCTCATTTGTGGAGCACCGGTGATCCTTATTTGTACCAGTTGACTACCACCATCACGGTGAATGGGAAATTAATGGATAAGCTAACAACGCCTTATGGCATCCGGTGGATCAGTTGGCCCATTGCCAAAGCCGCATCCTCCAACCAGTTTTTCCTAAATGGCCAGCCGGTTTTTATCAATGGCATTGCAGAATATGAACATTTGATTGGTAAGAGTCATGCGTTCAGCGAGGCACAGGTCAGAACCCGTGCCATGCAGGTAAAAGCAGCAGGATATAATGCCTTCAGGGATGGGCACCAACCGCATAACCTGCAATATCAGCATTACTGGGACAGTCTCGGTATTTTATGGTGGACACAGCAATCTGCCCATGTTTGGTACGACACACCGGAGTTTAGAAAAAACTTCAAAACGCTCTTAACCGAATGGGTCAAGGAACGCCGTAACAGTCCCTCCGTGATTATGTGGGGCCTGCAGAATGAAAGCAAACTGCCAGAAGATTTTGCCAGGGAATGTACCGCATTAATCCGGCAATTAGATCCTACTGCTTCGTCGCAGCGATTGGTGAGCACCTGCAATGGCGGCAGCGGAACGGATTGGGACGTGCCACAAAACTGGACCGGAACCTACGGCGGTGATCCCGCCACTTATGACGCGGATTTAAAAAAGCAAATACTGGTAGGCGAATATGGAGCATGGCGAACCCTCGACCTGCATACCGAAGGTGCATTTAATCAAAATGGAATATACAGCGAAGATAGAATGACGCAACTGATGGAGATGAAGGTAAAGCTGGGCGAAGCTGCCAAAGACAGCAGCGCCGGACATTTTATGTGGCTGCTCACATCGCATGATAATCCCGGCAGGGTACAAGGTGGGGAGGGATACCGGGAACTGGATCGCATTGGTCCGGTTAATTACAAAGGATTATTAACGCCCTGGGAGGAACCGCTGGATGCCTTTTATATGTACCGTGCCAATTTCGTTTCAAAAGATAAAGAACCGATGGTGTACATCGTTTCGCATACCTGGCCCGACCGCTGGATCAGCACCGGTAAAAAGGATGGCATCGTAGTGTATTCCAATTGCGATGAAGTGGAACTGTTCAATGATATGGGATCACAGTCATTGGGCAAACGAAAAAGAAAGGGCATTGGTACTCATTTTCAATGGGATGATGTGACCGTCAATTATAATGTATTGTATGCAGTGGGTTATGTAAATGGAAAGGCCGTAGCCAAAGATTATATTGTATTGCATCATCTTCCGGAAGCACCGCATTTTAATGAATTGTATAAAGATGCAGTGCCAATAACTGCACCGGTTAAAAATTACAACTATATCTACCGTGTCAACTGCGGAGGCCCCGCATACACAGACCAATCGGGCAGTAAATGGCTGGCTGATAAAGCCACCAACCAAGATTCTTCAGCAGGTAAATCATCGTTTCCCACAAGAACCGAATGGGGCTCAACCTCATGGACCAATGATTTTGCTGGTATGCCGGCTTTCTTTGCCAGTCAGCGGAAAACAAATGACCCGGTAAAAGGAACTAAAGATTGGAAACTGTTTCAATCCTTTCGCTATGGACGGGAAAAACTTCGGTATGAATTTCCCGTGCCGGATGGCCAATATCTGGTGGAACTGTATTTCATAGAACCCTGGTGGGGTGCAGGCAGTGGCATGGATTGCAGCGGCTGGCGCATGTTTGATGTAGCAGTAAATGATAAAACAGTTTTACACGATCTTGATATCTGGAGAGAAGTGGGGCATGATGCGGCGTTGAAGAAAACAATAAAAGTAAATATCAAAGGAGGAAAGTTAACTATTTCATTCCCTTTGGTAGCTTCGGGGCAGGCTGTTATTTCTGCCATCGCCATTGCGTCTGTAAACAAAAATATCAAAGCCGCAGCTTCCCCCGCTTCACTGATCCATGACTTTACTATCAATGATAAAAGCATCATAAAAAACGCAATAGTAAAAGATTGGCTGGATACAGGAGAGGACCAGTATGTAGATGGAAAAACTCAGTTCAGTTCCCTGCCTCCCAATTTATCCGGAGCCGAATGGATTGCTATGCCGGCAAACATTGAACCGGCCAGTAAAACAATCGCAACATTTAATGTACAGGAAGCAGCGGATTTTTTTATTGCGATGGATCAGTCAATCACCGGTAAGCCAGTTTGGCTGAATGATTTCGAAGACACTAAAACTACCCTGTCAAATAACAAAGGAAAAATATTCAATATTTATAAAAAGAGATTTGCAAGAGGAGCAAGGGTTGCATTAGGAAACAATGGCATTGCTGAAAAAGGCGAAGCTGCAATGTACACCGTGATGGCAATTCCCGCCACCACGATCGAACCTGCTTACGACCTGAAACCAGTGATCAGCCTGAAAGCCGTGAATGCTGCTTTACAGGGCCCGGGGCTAACTAAAGGGCAGGTAGATGGAAAGGATCGGGTTATCTTTACCCATGCATCTGCAGAAAATGTTTTGGAATGGAATTTCAATATTGGTGCGGCTGATATTTATTCATTCACCATTTCGTATAATAACCCCGACGCCAAAACGAAAGAAGGGATATTACAATTTTATGCTGCGGATGGTAAATTAATAAAGGAAGAAAAGGTAGCTTTTGTTACCACAAAGCCAGGTAAATCAAATTATATCAACAGCAATTCCGGCAGCATGATCAACGCGGGAAATTACAAGTTGAAACTAAAGGCGAAAGATGCAGCAGGACTAAGCATAAATGCACTGGATGTGCAATAAAGAAGATGACTCAAATTTAATTAAAAACACAATAAAAGATCCATAATGATATGCCGTAAAAATGAGTGACCCCGAGTTCCGTCGCTTTGCTCCTCGTCGGGGCAGATGCACAACGATGATGAGCAAAGAGTTGATGTCGGCTAAAAACCCTATCAGTGAAATAACGAATATTCCGGAAATGCCATGAAATACATCAACCGGGTATACAACTAAGGGCATAGCATTTCATGGGCTAAAACCTCTTTAAAGTCAGCAGGGTCAAGCTCCCCTCTCCTTCGGAGAGAGCCTGTCCCGATGTGTCGGGAGGTTGGGGGTGTGGTCAAACGGAGCATAAAAATCAAGTGTAAGAAGCTAGGCAGTAATAGGTGAAAGCACAATAATCAATAATAAAGTATTAAAATATAATGCAAAAATCAATCTTATTCCTCTTGCTAATATTATCATCAGCAAAAGGTTTTACCCAAAAACTAATCGTCACCAATCTCACCTGCCAATACAAATCCAATCCATTGGGAATAGACCAGTCTGCTCCAAAACTAGGCTGGCAATTGCAAACGAACCAGCAAGGCATTCTGCAAACCAGTTACCGGGTTTTAGTAGCGGACGACAGCATGTTATTGCAAAAAAATATTGGTAATACCTGGGATAGTAAGAAGCAACCCAGCAATGCGTCCATTCAAATAACTTACCAGGGAAAGCCCTTAGAAACTGCCAAAAAATATTACTGGAAAGTGATGGTATGGGATAATAAAAAAAATATTTCCGGGTGGAGTGCAACTGCTTCCTGGCAGATGGGCTTATTGAACAGAGCCGCCTGGGAAGGTGCAAAATGGATCGGGTACGAACAGCTACCGGATTCTTTAAAAATATTAACCGGTTTACAGAATAAGCCAAAAAACTCCCCGGTACTGAATGATACCATGCCGCTGTTGCGGAAAGCCTTTTCCATAGTTAAACCTGTTAAAAAAGCAACTATGTTTATCTGTGGGCTGGGACAATTCGAATGCAGCATCAATGGTAAAAAAATCGGTGATCATTTTTTAGATCCGGCCTGGACGCAGTTTGATAAAGAAGCCATGTATGTTAGCTTTGATGTGTCCGAAAATATCAACACGGGCAACAATGCCATCGGTGTAATGCTGGGCAATGGCTTTCACCTTACTCCGTTAAAAAGATACCGCAAACTTACCAATGCCCTCGGCTACCCAAAAATGATCTGCAGGCTGTTGATTGAATTCAATGATGGTTCTTCTCAAAATATTATCAGTGATGCCACCTGGAAAACCACCCTGTCACCCATTACCTTTTCTGCTATGTATGGCGGAGAAGATTACAATTCCACCATGGAGCAGGCAGGCTGGAATATGCCCTCCTTTGATGATAAGCATTGGCGCAATGCCATGGTAGTAGATGGCTCCCATCAGCTTCGCTCCCAGCTATCAGAGCCCATCAAATTTTTTGAAACATTTACGCCACAAAAAATAACCAAAATAAAAGACAGCGTGTATGTTTTTGATCTCGGGCAAAATGCTTCCGGCATTCCTGCTATTACCATACAAGGTAAAAAAGGGGATACTATTAAAATAATTCCGGCTGAATTGTTAAATGCCGACGGCACTGCTAACCAAAAAGCGACCGGCAGCCGCTTTTACTTTCAGTATATTTTAAAGGGTAGCGGAGTGGAAAGCTGGCAACCGCGTTTTACGTATTATGGTTACCGTTACCTGCAGGTAGAGGGCGTGGTAGTTCCTGGTGAAAACAATCCTTCAAAGCTACCGGCAGTATTGGGTATAAAAGGTTTACACATGCGCAACGCGGCTGCAAGGGTGGGGGAGTTTAGTTCTTCCAGCGACCTGTTTAACAAAACGGATCAACTGATTGACTGGGCGATCAGGAGTAATATGCAGAGTGTGATCACCGATTGTCCGCACCGCGAAAAACTTGGCTGGCTGGAGCAGGTACACCTGATGGGCAATTCTATTCGCTATAATTATGATGTGGTAAACCTGATGAAGAAGACCGTGTATGATATGATGTTGTCGCAAACGGAGAATGGCCTCATTCCTGAAATCGCACCGGAATACGTGAAATTTGAGGGTGGGGGCGATATGTTCCGTGACTCACCGGAATGGGGCAGTACCGGCATCATTTTACCCTGGTACCTGTACCTATGGTATGGCGAAAAAGATTTGTTGAAAGAAGCCTATCCTATGATGACCCGGTACATCACCTATTTAAAAACGAAGGCAACAAATCATATCCTTACCCAGGGACTGGGCGACTGGTACGATCTTGGGCCAAATCACCCGGGTGTATCACAACTAACCACCAAAGGCGTTACAGCTACAGCTATTTATTTTTACGACCTGGAGATAATGGTTAAAATAGCAACCATGTTGGGAAAGGCGGATGATGCCATGGCTTATACCGCTTTAGCTGCGGAAGTAAAGAGCGCATATAATAAAACATTTTTTAACGCTTCAACAAATCAATACGCCACCGGGAGCCAGACCTCCAATGCAATGGCCGTTTACATGAACCTGGTTGATCCAAAAAACAAAGCAGCCGTCATCAATAATATTGTGAATGAACTGAAGGCCAATAACAATGCACTCACCGCCGGGGATATCGGTTACCGCTACCTGCTAAGGGTATTGGAGGATGCAGGCAGATCGGATGTGATCTTTGATATGAACAACCGCGTAGACGTTCCCGGCTATGGGTACCAGTTAGCAAAGGGCGCTACTGCTTTAACGGAATCCTGGCAGGCGCTTCCATCGGTGTCCAATAACCATTTAATGCTGGGGCATTTGATGGAGTGGTTTTACAGCGGGTTGGCAGGCCTACGGCAAAATGAAAATGCGGTGGCTTTTAAACAAATCAATATCATCCCCGAACCGGTAGGCGATATTAGTTCGGCAAAGGCAAGCTATCTTTCACCTTATGGACTCATTTCTTCCGATTGGAAAAAACAATCGAATAGTTTTGAATTGAAAGTAGAAATTCCTGCCAATACAACTGCAACTGTTTACCTGCCTGCAAATAAAACATCCGTTATCAAAGTCAACGGCCAGGCATTATCAACCGGTTCCGATTCCAGGATGGTAAAATATGAGAATGGGAAAGCCCTGATAGCAGTTGGTTCAGGCAGCTATAATTTTTTAGTAGAAAAAAAGCCCTGAAAGGGCGGTATACCTCAGCATAGGGCAAAGCCCTATGTGCCCTATGTAACAATGTAACCGATGTACCCCATTTGATTTAAATAATCGAATCAGAATAAATCAATCACCAAAATGAAGCTAAAAATATCCACTATAATTTTAATCCTCATATCCGGCCTTCAAGCCATCAGCCAGGTATCGCAGGAAAAAATGAACGCCATTTACAACGAAGTAAAAACGCCGCATAAATACGGATTGGTAATGATTCCAAAAGATGACGGGCAAAAAATGGACTGCCCGACTGTATTTAGAAAAGGTATGTCCTGGTACATGACCTATTTAATTTTTGGCGGCCGTGGTTATGAAACCTGGCTGGCAAAAAGCGCTGACCTCCTGAACTGGGAGAACATGGGCCGCCTCATGTCTTTTTCATCCGATACTACTGTGTGGGATGCCAGTCAAAAGGCTGGATACAATGCGCTCACCAATACCCAATGGGGTGGCAATTATGAATTGGGAAAATATGATGGCAAATACTGGATGAGTTATTTTGGTGGAAATCAAACGGGTTATGAGGCTGGTTTATTATCTGTTGGGATGGCTTACACCACAAAAGATCCTGCAACTGTGCATGAATGGCAAAGGCTGCCAAAACCCATCTTAACTTCCAATGATGCCGATACAAGATGGTGGGAAAATAAAAAGCAATACAAAAGCACCGTGGTATGGGACAAGCAAAAAATAACCGGTTACCCGTTTGTGATGTATTACAATGCCAATGGTGATTCTGCTATTGATAATAAAAAAACAAGGTGGTTTGAAAGAATAGGCATGGCGGTCTCAAACGACATGGTTACCTGGAAACGTTTTCAAAAAGAACCAGTGGTGCATCACCCGGAAGGAATAACCGGTGATCCGGTCATTCAAAAAATTGGCGATGTTTGGGTAATGTTTTATTTCGGTGCTTTTTGGCAGGATCGGAAAGGCGCCTTCAACCGCTTTGCCTGTTCGTATGATTTGGTAAACTGGACCGACTGGACAGGCGATAACCTGGTAGAATCTACCGAACCTTTTGAAGACCTGTATGCACACAAATCATTCGTGCTAAAACACAAGGGAGTGGTCTATCATTTTTATTGTGCCGTTAATAAGAAGGACCAGCGTGGGATTGCAGTGGCTACATCAAAAGATCTGGGGAAGAGTAAATTAAATTTTGTAAAATAAGATTTCTGGATTTTCTTTAATTCGTGTAATTCGTGAATCAAATTCGTGTTATTAATAATTCGTAAGATAAAAATTAAACCATGCAATACAGAACACTGGGAAAAACAAATATCAACGTATCCGCCATCAGCATCGGCACCTGGCAGGTAGGTGGCAAATGGGGAGCAGATTTCAGCCACGCAAATGCCGACCTCATTTTAAATAAAGCCGCAGATTCCGGAATCAATTTTATTGATACTGCAGATGTGTATAGTGATGGCGAAAGTGAAAAAGCCGTTGGCAGACTGGTGCGGACAAGAAAAGAAAAAATATACGTGGCCACTAAATGTGGCCGCCAGTTAAATCCTCATGTAAATGAAGCCTACCAGGTGCCGGTATTAAGAAAATTTGTGGAAAACAGTTTAACCAATATGGGCCTTGAAACAATCGACCTGGTTCAACTACATTGTCCACCTACCGCAGTTTATTACCGTCCTGAAATCTTTGAATTATTTGACCGCCTGAAGCAGGAAGGCAAAATACAAAACATGGGGGTAAGTGTTGAAAAAGTAGAAGAAGCGTTAAAGGCGATTGAATATGATAATGTAACTACGGTGCAGATCATTTTCAATATGTTTCGCCAACGGCCTGCTGAATTGTTTTTTAAGGAAGCAGCCAAAAAAAATATCGGCATCATAGTAAGGGTTCCGCTTGCCAGTGGTTTACTTACCGGCAAGTTCAGTGCTGATACGAGCTTTACCTCAGGCGATCACCGGCAGTTTAACCGCAATGGCGATGCATTTGATAAGGGTGAAACCTTCTCCGGCATTGACTATGAAACCGGTTTGGCTGCAGTAGCCGCTCTAAAAGAAATATTTCCGGGGCAGGATAATTTAGCTCCGCTTGCGTTAAAATGGATCTTACAATTTAATGAAGTGAGTTGTATCATTCCCGGGGCTTCCAGCGACCAACAGGTGGATTCAAATATGAGCGCCTTTGATGTTCCTGAATTTACACCGGAACAATTGCAGGCTGTACAGCAGGTGTATGAAAAATATATAAAAAAATCAGTTCACCAATTGTGGTAATAAAATGAAACAAGCTGTTGTTTTTTTAGCCTGCATATTGGCTGCCCATCTTTCATTTGGGCAGGCCCGTACTATTACCGCTTTTAATAAGGATTGGAAATTTTTCCCGGGAGATGACAGTACCGCCGTTAACCCGAAGTATGATGATTCCAAATGGCGATCGTTGCAGCTTCCGCACGACTGGAGCATTGAAGGCAGTTTCAGCGAAAAACACAGCACTACATTTAATGAGGGCGCTTTACCCGCAGGGATAGGCTGGTATCGAAAAACATTCAACATACCCGCAACTTCCAGGGGTAAAAGGGTATTCATCAATTTTGATGGCATCTACAAAAACAGTGAAGTCTGGATCAACGGGCATTTCCTGGGTAAGCGGCCCAACGGCTATATTTCTTTCCGGTATGAAATAACGGACTACCTAAATGTTGGAAATGGCAGCAATACAATCGCGGTAAAAGTAGATAATTCAGCTCAGCCGGATTCCCGCTGGTACACCGGTTCAGGTATATACCGCAAGGTATGGTTGCTGACTACCAATAAAATTGCCGTTGATCAATGGGGAACATTTGTAACCACGCCAACCGTCAACGTAAAGAATGCCACCGTACGGGTTGAAACAACTGTAACCAATTCAACCCCGAAAGTCCAGAACGTAGTCATCGAAAACAAGATTATCAATGCTGCGGGTAAAATTGTAGCCGGAAAAATCACGAATGGCTCCTTATCAACCGATGGTAAGACTACAGTGACAAATGAAATAAATATAACTCAACCACAACTTTGGTCCGTAGACCAGCCTTACCTCTACACGGTAAAAACAATTGTCCGCTCCGGCAACCAGTTACTCGATGAATATTCAACACCACTTGGTATCCGCTCTTTTAATTTTGATGCTGCCAAAGGCTTCTTTCTAAACGGCAAGGCGATGAAAATTTTGGGTGTATGCAATCATCACGATCTCGGCGCTTTGGGGGCCGCGGTAAATAAGCGGGCCATCCAACGGCAACTGGAAATCTTAAAGAGAATGGGTTGCAATGCCATTCGTACCGCCCACAATCCGCCCGCAACCGAGCTATTGGATTTATGCGATCAAATGGGATTTATCGTGATGGATGAGGCATTTGATATGTGGAAAAAAAGAAAGAACAAACAGGATTATCACCTGGAATTTGAAAAATGGCATACCACAGATTTGCAGGACCAGGTAAAGCGTGACCGGAATCATCCATCCGTTGTTATATGGAGCATTGGCAATGAAATCAGGGAGCAGTTTGACAGTACTGGTATCACCATCGCTAAAGACCTGGTGAATATTATAAAGCAACTGGATACCACAAGGCCGGTCACTTCTGCATTAACAGAGAATATTCCTGGAAAGAATTTTATTTACCAATCCGGTGCATTGGATTTATTGGGGTGGAATTACAAGCTGGATGCCTATAAAGATTTACCCAACCGCTTTCCCAATCAAAAATTTATAGCTGCAGAAACAATGTCGGCCCTTGCAACAAGGGGTTGGTATGACATGCCCTCCGACAGCATTCGTCTTTGGCCGCCGGATGGCAAAACACCCTATATAAAAGGAATTAAAAACAACACGGTATCTGCCTATGACAAGGTATATGCTTACTGGGGATCAACCCATGAAGCAGGCTGGAATGCAGTAAAAAAACTAGAATTTATGTCGGGCTTGTTTGTATGGTCCGGTTTTGATTTTTTAGGTGAACCGGTACCTTATCAATGGCCTTCCAGAAGTTCATACTATGGTATCATCGACCTGGCAGGCTTTCCCAAAGACGTGTATTATATGTACCAGAGTGAATGGACCAGTAAACCGGTACTACACCTGTTTCCACACTGGAACTGGCAACCCGGCAAACTGGTAGATGTATGGGCCTATTACAATAATGCGGATGAAGTAGAATTGTATTTAAACGGACGATCGTTGGGCGTTCAAAAAAAGAAGGATGACCAGTTGCATGTGATGTGGCGGGTAAATTATGAGCCGGGTACCTTACAGGCAATCTCAAGGAAAAACGGGAAGCAGGTTTTATTTAAAGAAATAAAGACTGCCGGAAAGCCTGCCAAAATAAGGTTGGTGGCCGACAGGCAAATGATCCATGCAAAAGGCGATGACCTGTCATTCGTAACCATTCAAATACTAGATGCCCAGGATAACCTGGTGCCGGATGCCAACAACCTGGTTGAATTTGACATCGAGGGCAATGGCTTTATTGCAGGTGTAGACAATGGTTCACAAACCAGCATGGAACCATTCAAAGCCAGTCATCGAAAAGCATTTCATGGATTATGCCTGGCAATTATCCAGTCCAATAATAAAGCAGGCAATATCATTTTGAAGGCAAATTCAAAAGGATTGCAACCGGCCAGTATTCATATTTCAGCAAAATAAAAAGCTGGAACGAACTAATCGCCATTGGCGCAAGCGTCCGCTTGTGCCGGTAGAGTCTACGTATTATCCGAGGAGCTTTCATAGGCAAACTGACTTTCCTTAAAATTATAACAGCTTTTTGATGTAGGTCACAAGCGGACGCTTGCGCCAATTACAACTCACGAATTTCGTGGTAGTTTTCAAAGCCGGGCAATCGCTCACTTTGATTTTAATCTCCTTTCCGTAAGCAGCAGATTCTTATTGGCGCAAGCGTCCGCTTGTGCCGGTAGAGTCTTCAAAGCATGTAACAAATTTCATTGAAGAGATATAGTCTCTGGATATTATCCGAAGAATTTAAATAAGTAACGTGACTTTCCTTAAACTTATAGCCGCTTTTTGATGTATGTCACAAGCGGACGCTTGCGCCAGTAACAGCTCACGAATTTTGTTGCAGTTTGCAAAGCCGAGCCATCACTTACCTTGATTTTAATCTCTTCCACTAAGTAGCAGAGTCTTCGAAGACCTCCCCTTTAGGGGCCGGGGGCGGCAGCCCGCTCTAATCCTTCTTAATCGACCGGTATTTTGTAGGCGACATCCCAATCACTTTTGTAAACCGCCTCGAAAAATAATGCGGATCATCAAAGCCCATCGAAAATGCAATTGCCTTTACCGAAAGGTCGGTAAAATCCAGTTGCTGGGTAGCTTTCTGCATCTTCATCTGGATGAAATAATCAATGGGTGCGTAGCCTGTTTTCTGCCGAAACAGATTGGAAAAACGGGAGGTAGAATAGTTGTACAAATTGCTCAGTTCATTTAATGCAATATTTTCATCCAGCCGTTCCTGCATATAGTGTATCGCACTATCAATACAATTGATGGTATCCTGTTTCACCACGTAGTGTTTCGAATTGTATATAAACAGGGATATAAAATGCAATAAACACATGTTGGCAAATATCAGGTTATCGATACTGTAACCCAGTTCCAGCGTTTTATATATCTTGGAAAACTCCTTAAAAATCTCGTCACTGCTTTTGATGTAAACGGGTTTAAAGTGGCTTTGTACGGTTTGAAGCGAGTTGAAATATGGTAAGTGTTCTCCTCCGAAATGGATCCAGTAAATGCTCCATGGATCATCGGGGTTGCTGCCGTAAGCATGCGCAGTGTTTTGCGGTAAAATAAAAAACTCATTGGCGCCCACCTTATATTCTTTTTCACCAATTTTATACCATCCGGCCCCATCCACGCAGTAAAAAAGAAAATTTTCAGGCAACCCTTTTTTCCGGTAGGTATAATGCGCTTTTGCCTTTGGATAATAGCCCAGGCTGCAAACGTATAACTGCTTTAAAAGGGTATTATTTGTAACCCTGGCCTTTATTACAGGCTTAGGAATTTCTATTCTTTGCCGGCCTAAACCGTACCATATATTCTTTGTCGACCCGGTGTTGCTGGATGCTTCCATTACTGCCATATTTATGAATTGGTAGAATTAATAAAAATAGGAAAATAATCCATCACTATGCCAAAAAGTGACATTCTTTTTGGTTGTTGATGTGCCTATTTTTACAATGTGAAAAGGGGTGTTATTATTAACAGATTGCTTTGGTTTAAAAATTATCGCCTGGTCATAATTTTTTAGAATAACCACCCGGATAGTTTCTCTCATTTTACTGATTCGTTTTTTTTACCCATACGTCCATTTTAGTTAACATGGAAAGGTTAAAAAACGGGTATCAGATTTTGAAATTGTTAACGATGCTTAAATAATGTATATGAAAGTTTTCCTGGTGCAGGTTGCAGCAATTCTACTTTTTTCCTTGCCTTGTTATTCGCAGGGTAATGCTACGGATAAAGACAAAGACGCGGTTTACAATAAAATGATTGATACCAGGGCTCAAAAAATTGTAACTACATTGAGCATCCCCGATTCAGCTAAATCTACCCTGCTGAAAGATATCATTGCAACACAGTATAAAAATTTAAATTCCATTTATGCTTCCCGTGACCTGCAAATAAAAACAATCAAAGAAAAACAGGCAAACGGCAATAAAGATTCCCTTAATACAGCCATCGATAAAATAAAGGAAGGAACGGTTGCTCAAATTGCTGTATTGCATAAAAACTTCATCTCTCAATTATCCAATAAACTGATTCCCACACAGGTTGACCAGGTTAAGAACGGCATGACTTACAATGTGCTGAATGTAACTTATAACGGGTACAACCAAATGATCCGAACATTAACTGATCCACAGAAAAAGCAAATCATGGCATGGCTGACAGAAGCCCGCGAACAGGCGATGGATGCAGAATCATCTGAAAAAAAACATGGGGTGTTTGGTAAATACAAGGGACGAATCAACAACTATCTTTCCGCAGCAGGTTACAATCTTAAAAAAGAAGGCGATGACTGGGAAAAGCGGATAAAAGAAGAAGCTGCCAGTAAAAAGAAAGCACAGTAATCAATACCAACCTTTTTATGAATATAAAAGCGATTGACTAAAAATTTTCAAAACCAACACTATATGATAAAGTTGCTATTAAAGAAGGTATTTCTCCTTCAATTATTCCTTGTATTTAGCTGCATCCAGTTATTTGCGCAGTCTAAAACCGTAAAAGGTAGCGTACTGGATGCAGATGGTAAACCACTCCAAAGTGTTACTGTCGGTGTGAAAGGATCGAATACAAATACTTCTACCGATGAAAGAGGTGCATTTACCCTTAGCGTTCCATCGAACCAGTCGGTACTTAGATTTTCAAGTGCGGGAATGATGACCGAAGAGCATGTAATAGGGTCAAAATTATTTATGGAAGTGCGAATGCAAAGAGATACCAAACCAATGGATGATGTCATTGTTGTGGGGTATGGCACTAAAAAGCGGGTGAATGTACAGGGTGCGGTATCAACAGTAAAGGCTGCAGACATTGAGGATTTGCCAGTTGCAAATCTAGGTTCCGCACTTATTAACAGGGTACCCGGGGTTTCCGTCAATTATAGTTCCGGAAAACCGGGTTCTACTACAGAAATTAACATACGAAATTCAGTTACGTTTCCGGGTTCATTAACGGGTGCAGCGAATCAGCCACTTTATGTAATAGATGGGATAATCGTTAATCCCACCATATATTCCCAATCAAGTAACCCGGATTTCTTTGAAAATTTAGATGCCAGTCAAATTGAAGATATTACTTTTCTGAAAGATGCATCTGCTGCAATCTATGGTGCTGCCGGAGCTAAGGGTGTTGTATTAATTACAACCAAGAAGGGGAAGTCAGGTAAACCACGCATTTCCTATTCAGGTTATTTTGGTAATTCAGATGAGGCCGTAAGATCCAGGACTATGACCGCGTATGAACATGCTAAAATGCTGAATGATGGGTATGTGTTAAATAACACGGCAGTTGGGTCAAGGTTCTCCCAGGCTGATTTGGAACGGCTGAAAACAATGCCTGACAGAAGTTGGTACGATGACATCTGGAAAGCCGGAAAAGTGACAAGGCATACCCTCAATGTTTCCGGTGGTTCTGATAAAATCACATTTTTCGCAGGCGGAAGTTATTACAATGAAAAAGGAAATTTTGGTGATATCAATGTGGACAAATATAGTATTCGTACGGGAGTAGATGCCAAGATCATTGATGGATTAACGGCAAATATTAGTGTATCGTCCGACTTTAACCAGGAGAATCGAAATACATTAAAAGGTGCAAATCCTGAAACGGATGATTTATCCATAAGGGCATTGTACCTCACGCCCAAATGGGTGCCTTCGGCTATTAATGGAAAACCAACCCAGTTTAGCGGCCCAAACCCTCCCGGTAACTGGAGTATGCTGGGGTTGTTTAATTCAGGCAACTATACCAAAAATAAATCCCAGGGTTTAAGCCTCAATACATCATTGGAATACAAACCACATTTTTTACCTGGGTTAACCGCCAAGGTTCAGTTTGGAAAACTTAACCGCAACGCAGCAGACAAACAATACTACCCTTCTTACAGAGTAGCCAATTATGTACGCAATGGAAACAATGGTTTACTTTATTCGGATTCGATTAATGCAAATACTCCTACCACTAACATTACAAACAGCAATCAATTATCCGAGGGATCCACCATTTCAGACAGTTACCAGTTAATAGCAACGCTAGGCTATACTAAAAGGATAAAGTACCACGACTTTTCCGCAATGGTTGGGATGGACCAGGGCGAAGCGGAAAGTCGCAATATCTTCTTATCAAAATTCCAGCAATTGGTTCAGGGTGTAGATGAATTTTGGGCCTTCAGCAATGATCCCACAAGCGTTGCCTCTATTACTGATGCTATCAGGAACCCGCAGGCAACTGAGTTTGCAAAACGCTCATTCTTTGGCAGGGCTGACTATTCATTTATGGGCAAGTACTTTATAGAATTTATTGGCCGTGCTGATGCGTCATCCAATTTTGCGCCGGATAAAAGATGGGGATTTTTTCCAACCGTAGGTCTTGGGTGGAAAATCAGCGATGAAAACTTTTTTAAAAACATTGAATTCATAAACAGCTTGAAGTTAAGAGCAACTTACGGACTGGTAGGAGAAGACAGGGTTAGTAATAAAACATATTTGAGCCGGTTTACACAAACAACTGGTTACTTATTCGGTGGTGCACTTACCAACGGCCTGGATCCAAATTTATATCCTAACCCGGAAGCCACCTGGGAAAAAGCAAGAACAATCAACGTTGGCTTTGATGCTTCCATTTTAAAAGGCAAAATAAACGTAACGGCCGATTTTTACCAGCGCTATACCTACGACGGTTTTAACCAATTGGATGCAAGTGCATTGCCATTGACAACCGGATTAATTACTGCCGTTGTGAATTATGGCAAGCAATTGAGCTGGGGCTCAGAAATCTCTGTTGGCTACCGTACTAAGTTTGGCAAGGATTGGGGCTTTAGCACAGATGTCAATTTCGGCTGGTCTAACAGCCAGGTGTTGCAACAGTATTATAGCCCGGCAAATTTTGGACTTTTTGGAACCAATTCGATTTCGAATGTGATCGGTAAAGACCCTCGCACCTATAATGGTAACAACTATGGCTATATCGCTACAGGCATATTAAGGTCGCAGGCCGAGGTTGACGCATTGCTGGCAAAAAATCCTAATTACCTGATTGGAAATACCAAGCCCCAGGTAGGATTCATGAATTTTAAAGATGTAAATGGCGATGGAAAAATTGATGACAACGATGTTACACTGATGTTTGACAAAACCACCGCTGTTGTAGGGTTTGGGATTACACTGGGAGTTACTTACAAAGATTTTAAGTTACAAACCAACCTTAATTTAACGGTGGGTGGCAAGCGTTTTTATGACACTGAGGCAAGGAAAGTGCCCACCACTACGCAAAATGCCCCCGCCTTCTGGAACGATCATTGGACACCGGAAAATCCAAATGCAAAATTTCCGAGAGCTGATGCTCCTTTAGCAAGAGAGGTATCCACATTCTGGGCCGTAAACGGAACACAGAGCAGGATCAATAACATGGTGATCTCTTACTCGCTACCTAAAAGAATTTCTCAAAAGTATAAGATTCCTGATTGCAGGTTCATGTTAAGTGGAACAAATTTATGGAGCCTGATTAATCCACTGGACTATAAAGATCCCTACACGAGCAATTTTGCAAACTACCCCACGCTGCGAACCATTTCATTGGGCGTTAACGTGAGCTTATAATTAACAAATTAATAAATAATTATCATGAAATATTTCAGGTTTTTTAGTTTAAGCATAGCACTCACCGGGCTTTTTTCCCTGCTGATCCTGTCATCTTGTAAAAAGGATTTTTTTGAAATAAGCGACCCAAATGGTATCGATGAGATCAAAACATGGGAAGACGAAGGAGCCATAGGCTTGTTTTTAAACAGGACGTATAGCCTGGTGATGCCACAGTGGCCTACACTTGGAGGCATACACAATACTTCAGATGAATTGAACAACGCCAATACAGCCTTCCTATACGGACAACTTACAGAAAACTCAGTAACTGACATTGGTACCAGCACCAGTATCACTGCCAACAGGTATGCGGATATCCGCAGATGTAATCTTGCATTGGAAGGCATCAATTCAAGTAAAACGATACCGGAATCCACAAAGAATATCTATAAAGGGCAATTCTTTTTTCTCAGGGCATACACTTATTTTAAACTGGTAAGATTGTATGGTGGAGTTCCTTTGGTTTTGAATGCTCAGAACATGAGTGACGATAATCTGGCAACACCCCGTTCTAAAACAAGTACCTGCATAGCAGCTATTACAAAAGATCTAGATTCAGCCGCTGCCTATTTGCCAAAATTATGGACCGGGAATGATATCGGGAGAATCACAAAAGGAGCTGCTTTAGCTGTAAAGGGTAAAGCGTTGTTATATTGGGCAAGCCCGCAATTTAATCCAGGCAATATTGCTTCACGCTGGACAGATGCTTACGCCGCCTGTAAAGCCGCATACGATACCTGCGTAGCCAACGGGTATGTTCTTTTCAATAGTTATGGGAATATTTTTGTTACGGAAGATAACCGCGAAATTTTACTGGTGAAAAAATACAATACTTCCCGTGATCTGGGCAATAATATCGAAAATGTAACCCGTCCTTTTTCTGAAACTACAGCAGGTAGCGGATCTAACCAACCCACCTGGAATTTAGTTCAGTCATATACCATGAATAATGGTTTGCCGGTTACTGATCCCGCTTCTGGTTACAACGCAACACAATTTTGGCAAAACAGGGATCCCCGCTTTACCGCAACTATTGCATTTAACGGCGATTCATGGCCTTTAAGTGGCAAAGCTACCCGTAAACAATGGACTTATACAGGTGTTTTAGATGAGTCGGCTGGAACGATCATTACAGGGTTTTATTGCAAAAAATTAACCAACCCTACTTTGACCGCTGCACAGGCACCGTATGTTTCTAACACCGGTGGTGGAAGTGGTATGGATTGGATCGAGATGCGTTTTGCAGAAGTGATTTTAAATTTAGCAGAGTGTGCAAACGAGACAGGCAATCTTGCTGAAGCAAAAAGTATGGTTAGACTGACCAGGCAAAGGGCGGGAATTCAGGCGGGTGCATTTGACTATGGATTGTCCATTGCCACCGATGTCGCTTCTATGCGCAGTTTAATTCTAAATGAAAGGCAAATAGAATTCGCAATGGAAGGAATGCGGAATTTTGATCTGAGAAGAACCCGTAACCTTGGTTTAATCACTGCAAGGAATTCTTATAAAGTAGCCCCGAAACCTCCGTATTACGCAGGTACCGGAAGCACAGCGGGAAGAATTTATTTAGATTTGGCAAATTCACTGGGTGTAAAACCAAGGGATACAGCCAATTTGAATAATGCAGCAGTTTACACTTCTATGTTTGTAACTCCGGTGGTGCCCGCTTCACTGGAAGGAACAAATTCAATCATAATGCCTGACAAGTATTACGTTTATCCTTTGCCAACCCTTTTTACCCAAACACCTATTATTCAACAAACCAATGGTTGGGCGGGTGGCACATTTAATCCATACGAATAATATATTTTGAATTATAAAAAAATAATC
>JANPIJ010000216.1:0-3582 GCA_031424955.1 Ferruginibacter sp.
AAATACTGGGTCAATGTGCTTAAGTTGATTAAAGCTGCTGTGCTGTTTTTTGATTGTGTTTCCATGATGATTAAAAGTATATAGTAATTTCTTATGCAAATATATGTTCAAAAACCAATACCTTGTTTCGCATAGTACCATATATTAACAAAATTTTAACAATAAGTAAAAACATTAATTACTGTGATAAATCATTATATTTAAGGGCTATAAAACAATCCTTCATAATTAACAATACCAAAAAAGCCCTAAAAAGCCCTATTTTCCAAGGTTTTACAGTATAAAGGCAAATATACCCGAAAAAAACAATACTTCCATTTAGCGCCATTATACTTCCATTTCTAGCCGTCATTATTACACCAGAATAACTCATACTACCATTGCAACAATAAAAACGCCTTAAAAGCTGTAAAATATGGCTTTTCAAGGCGTTTTCCTATAGTATTTAAAGACATTTTAATAGTAATTTAAATCCTTTTTATGAAATCTCAATTTACATCAAAATTATACTAAGGGTCACGTGTAGGGTCACGTGTAGGGTCACCTGAAAAGGTTATTAAACTATATGATAAACACCCCCGTAAATGTCAAAAATATTTAAATAAGCAATAAAAAAAGGGGTTATTATACCCCGTAATGCTTGAATAATACAATAAAAAAAAACTTAAAACGCTGTAAAACAACGATATAACTAATTTTCAACACGAATAACGCCAACAACTATAGCAATATTGACAATATCTTCTGTAGTTATGCTAAATGGTTCATACTTCGGATTCTCTGAAAGCAGCAGTATATCATCCTTATTTTCTCCCTTACTAATTCGCTTAACTACAGTTCCCCTATCTTTTATTGTAATGACGTGCGGTACTCCCCACTGAAAAAAACTAAATGATTGAATAAACTTGCATGCCAAGATATCGCCGCCATAATATTTTGGTTGCATAGAAGATCCCTTTACTGAAATAAGAAAGTCAGCGTTAGAGAATTCTGGAATCTTATAGTATTCTAATATATCATGATCCATAATCGTAAACTCTCCAGCGCCAAAACCTGCTAACGCATCAATTGGAATAAGTGGTAATCCTTTTTTTACGGTTTCTATTGTTGCATCAATAACTTTTGATTCGGCAAGCATACTGTGCAATATTGTGCTTTTAGAAGATGGTATTGTTTCTCCCTTCTCATAATTTAGTATGGTATTTCTACTTACACCAAGCTTATCAGCAAATTCTTGTTGTGTTAATCCTAGTTTTTTCCTAATATCCTTGACATCTAAATCACTCATAATAAATATTTTAAAATAAACATTCATTTTAAAATGCAAAATATTGTGCTTTTTATTTTGCAATGTTAAATATTGTGCTTTAATTTGTTTCAAATAAAAAACAACAATAACAATGAGTAAACGTACAAAAAAAAATATAAGCTACAATCAAGAAGTGATTAAAGTATTGTCGGAAGAGTTTGAAGTCTCAAAAACATTCATAAGAATGTGTGTAAAAAAAGAAAAACATAGCCTTACCGCTCAAAATATTGAAAAAAAATACAGAGAGCTTACTAACCAAAGTATGAAAGTTATCGAAAAATTTAAGTCTAACCCAACACTCAATTAATTATGAAAATAAATCCTCAAGATATCACAAATCTATACAATAGTTGTGCAAAGCATTTAGACTGGCCACTAATAACTGCTAAAGACGTGTCTTCAAATCCTCCTGCAAAGCATGTATTAAAGAAAGCAAAGCAACGCTCTCAGAATCAACAGGTGCATTCATCTTGATCTCTTGTTTAAATTTTTCAAGTAAGACAATATAAATCTCTTTGTCTTTTTTGGTTTTTAGCAAGACAAGTTCAATGATTTTAATTCTAGATTCAAGGAAAATCAGGTCAATATTAGTCATGATTACTATTATTTATGTGTGAGAAGGTAAATGTAGTAATTAATCGGGTACAGCGATAGTCGCCTACAAGCGCAAGGTTCAAGTCCTTGACCCGAACAAATAAAAAATAACATGGAGACCCCATACGAGTATTACGACGGCAAATTAGGAGTGAAAATCAAGTATTTGATTTTCGACCGTAACAACCATCCAGATAGTCTAGCAATTATTAGTTATCGAGCCATAAATGGTAGAATGGATAGTGATACTTGCATAGAGCAGCAATTAAGAAAAGCATCTTGGTCCGGTGACGCCCTCATCCTATACTCGTCCATCTCCCAAGAATGGAAAGATAACCTAACCATGAAGTTTGGCTCACCAAAAACCGAAATCAAACGCTCCTGGTTTGCTGATCACTATGAAGCCGACCGCAAAGCTTTCGACTTCTTTGCAGCCTACACCTATGGCGACGATAACAAAAAGTTAGATCTAAAATTAATCGAAACCTATACCTATAATGCCTCAATTCTCAACGCTGTAATCAAAATAAAAGCGAACCGGAGTGCCTACATTAAAGCACTTGGTGCTAAGAACATCGACATGTGGCAAAGTCTATCCAACGACGTGAATTGCTTTCGCGATGTAGAGCATAACCTACCAACAACATCAAGAGGTCTAAGAATTCGCCATGATGAATACAAAAAACACGGTTACGTTTCAATAATATCAGGTCGTCTTCAAAATCAAAATGCGGCAAAAGTGAAAGATGCTGATCAGATGGCTTTGCTTGATGAATTGTTAGGTCGCCACAATAATTTTGACAATTCTCAAATTGCAAGCATATACAACACAGTGGCCGGACGATTGAGTTGGAAAACAATAACACCTCAAACGGTCGCCAATCGTAAAGAAGAGAGTAGCCTTGTTATTTTTGCAGGTCGTAACGGATCTAATGCGCTTTCAAATAAAGTTCTCATGCAAAATAAGAGAACGGCGCCAACCAACCCAATGCTTTATTGGACACTTGACGGTTGGGATGCAGAGCTTCTATATCAAAAAACGGACACAAACAAAAGTGGCTATTCTGTAACCACTTACTCCAATAGATTAACGATGGTTTTGGTTCTAGATCCTTTCAATAAGTATCCAGTTGGTTATGCCATCGGAACCCACGAGACTCCAGCATTAATTAAAGAGGCTTTAAGAAATGCTTTCCAGCATACCAACGAACTATTTGGGGCTTATTTCCGCCCTTATCAGTTGCAAAGTGATAATTATGCTAAATCAACTTTAAAACCGCTTTACGAAGCTTGCAGCGTTCACTACACCCCTGCAAAAGTAAAAAACGCTAAGTCCAAAGTGATTGAGCCGTTTTTTAATCGATTCAACAAAGAATATTGCCAAATGTTCGACAACTGGTCTGGTCACAATATGAACTCCGGTTCTAAGAACCAACCTAATGATGAATTCTTAAATAAAATACGTCACCAATTTCCAGACGAATGGGGATGCCGCCAACAATTGATTGCTGCAGTTGAAGCAGATCGCGCAAAAAAACAAAAAGCCTACGTTGAGCAATGGCAAAATGCTCCTACTGAATTCAAAAGCGAATTAACGCTTCCAATGTACCTCCGCGCTCTTGGTGAAACTACAAACTACACCAACAGATTGCAAGGTCAAGGCTTAACACCAACTATCA
>JANPIJ010000217.1:0-5726 GCA_031424955.1 Ferruginibacter sp.
TTGTTCTTTGCAATAGCCCCTATAATCTTATACACCAAAAATAACCACAAATGTTTTACAAAAATTGTCAAAGAACTCTTTTTTAATAAATAACTTTAGGTCTATTTCCTTAAGTCAACGACATTGATTCACCATTCACCACTATGTTTTCCTAACCAGTCCCTTGGGATCAAAAGGCAATTTATGGATGCGTTTTCCGGTGAGTAGAAAAAGTGCATTGGCGACAGCCGGTGCTATTGGTGGAACACCGGGTTCTCCCACCCCGCCCATTTGTGCTGTGCTGGGAACAATGTGTACTTCCACCTGCGGCATTTCATTCATGCGAAGCATTTTATAATCATAAAAATTGCGTTGCTTTACTCTTCCTTTTTCAAAGCTGATCTCGCCGTACATTGCAGCCGTAAGCCCAAATACTACTCCACCTTCCAGTTGTGCTCTAATCGTTTCAGGGTTTACGATAGGTCCACAGTCAATTACTGCCACTACTTTATGCACTTTTACAGAACCCGGTTTTGGTATGGATACTTCAGCTATATGGCAAACAAAACTTCCAAATGATTCGTGTACCGCAACACCCCTGGCTCTACCCGCCGGCAACGGTTTACCCCAACCCGATTTTTCGGCTGCCAGTGCAAGTACTCCTTTATGGCGTGGGTGTTTATCCAGCAATGAAAGCCGGTACTGCACCGGATCTTTTCCTGCTGCATGTGCCAGTTCATCTATAAACGTTTCTGTAACAAACGCATTACCGGAATGACCAACGGAACGCCACCACAATGTAGGTACGCCTGCCGGTGCTATATTCCAGTTTACCTGCATGTTGGGTACATGATAGGCATGGTCTGCGGAACCTTCCACCGCAGCACTGTCCACACCATCTTTAACCATCATCCCCTCAAACGGGGTATTTACCATAAAAGACTGACTTACGATTTGCTGCTCCCAGAATAACGGCTTACCTGTGGCATCGATACCGGCACTTAGCACATGATGGGCTGCCGGCCGGTAATACCCACCCCGTATATCATCTTCCCGGGTCCATACTACTTTTACGGGAGCCATAATCGCCTTTGAAACCTGTACTGCTTCTCTTACAAAATGGCAATCCAGTACTGCCCGCCTGCCAAAGCCTCCACCCAGTAAAGTGGTGTGCAGTTTAACCTGCTCAGGCTTCAGCCCGGTTATTTGAACGGCATTCATAAACTCCATGGTTTGAAATTGAGTGCCTACCCAAATTTCGCAACTATCCGCTTTTACATCCGCCACACAGTTTAATGGTTCCATTGGTGCATGCGCCAAATAAGGCAGTTCGTAAGTGGCATCGATTTTTTTTACAGCCCCGGCTTTTGATGCAGCAACGTTGCCTTCCTTCCTGGCAGGCAAGCCGGGTTCTTTTGCAAGTGCGGCATATTGCTTTCTTTGCGCTATGGTATCCAAATTTGCAAGCGGACCGTCATCCCATACAATCTCCAGTGCTTCCCTTCCCAGTTTGGCCGGCCAAAACCCATCCGCTACCACGGCGATCCCCCGCTCTATTTCAACCACATGCTTTACTCCCTTTATAGCTTTTGCCTTATCAGCATTAAAACTTTTTACCTTGCCCCCAAATACAGGTGGCCGGGCAATCAAGGCGGTTAATAATCCGGCAACTTTTACATCCAAACCAAAAATACCTGTACCATTTATTTTTTCGGGAGTATCCAATCTTTTTATTGGTTTGCCGATCAGTTTAAAATTTGCAGGATCTTTTAATTGAACATTATCCGGCGCTTTAATAGTTGACGCCTTTTCAACCAGTTCACTATACCGCAGGCTGCGACCGGTTGATGAATGAATTACCTTGCCATTTTCTGTTTTACAGGTAGCAGGATCTACCGCCCATATTTGTGCCGCGGCCGTTACCAACATTGCCCTGGCAGTGGCACCCGCTTTCCGCAGGCGATCATATTCAGATAAGGTACTGCTGCTACCCCCGGTTGCCTGCATGCCAAACCCTAAATGATTATATGCAGGGTCAACAGGCGCTGATTCAAAACGAATCTTACTCCAGTCTGCATCCAGTTCTTCCGCAACCATCATGGGAAGGGATGTATAGGCTCCCTGCCCCATTTCGGAATGATTGCAAATGATGGTGATGATATCATCGGCCCCGATTCTGATAAATGCATTGGGAATAAAACCGGAAGGCGAATTCGCAACTGATTTAATGGCCTTTCCAAATGCGGGAAGATAGAAGCTTAGTAAAAGTCCTCCACCAGCAACCGCACTGGCTTTAATGAATTTACGGCGACTGAGGTTGTTAGTTTCTTTCATAATTGTCCTCCAGTTTGTGTTAAAAGTTATCTTAATAAACCCTGATTAAAAAATCATTACACTATAATTACATGGAAAGTATTTTGAAAAGCAGCATTGAAGAATACTTCAATGATTTTAAATCATTGCCAACAATCATTTATTGCATTTAAATGTAATACCATTTTTTAACACAGGCAAAACTTTTTGGAGGTTTTAAAATCTTGGCTGAAAAGGAAGTTAGGTGTTATGCGGATATGCTGCTAAAAAGTTTTGGCAACAACGTAAATTTAAAGGCTTTTAAAACAACATCGGCCAGTAAAATGGTTATCCGATTTTACCCCCATATAGCTACTATTATCAATGTCAGAATGCTGCACATTTACCAGTAGAGCATTATTATAGTTAATATAAAAATGGGAAGCCACCTTTTTTAAAGGGGTTTCCCATTTTATCTTTTAAGTTTAACGATATTTTAGTACGTCTTCTATTGGCTGTCTACGCCATGTCCGTGGGTGAAAAAAGGGTTAACCTCCTTCAATTAAGCCGACCGCCAACCCTTTCAGGATATATTGGTATGTAATGGTGATTGTTATTACTCAATTGAACGTCCTACCCTTTCCACTTTTTTTAAACTGTTATGCTTAATTGTATAGAAGTTATAACCTTCAGAAAGTCTCTTCTATTAAAACCGAATTCAAAGAGTAATTTTCATCCAATCAATCTTGCTATAAATCAGTAAACTAACGGTTCTATGCAATTCCATTATTGCGGTATACACTCAAAACCTGCAATCAATTTAAATTTAATGGTGAATATTGATAAAAGTCACAGTAAAGGCCAGGTAAGAATTGCCTGGTCTATTAGTTGCAATACTGTTCAAATGCGCCTATTAAATTTTCAGCAATCATTTGTGCGCTTCTTCCTTCAATATTATGCCTTTCTATAAAATGAACTAACTGACCATTTTTAAATAAAGCAATAGAAGGGGAAGACGGTGGATAAGGCAATAAATGTTCCCTTATTTTTTTTACAGCATCCACATCAAATCCTGCAAAACTGGTTGTTAAATGGTCAGGCTTCTTTGCACTATTATGTACAGCCATCAAAACACCTGGCCTGGCTGTACCTGCACTGCAACCGCACACAGAATTAATTACTACAAGGGTAGTTCCTTCATCGGTTATTTTTTCTTCTACTTCGGAGGCCGTCAACATCTCGGAAAATCCATTTTCTGTTAATTCCTCTTTCATTGGTATTACAATTTCTGCTGGATACATATTTTTCATTTTTTATTTAGAACTACAAAATTACATACTTGAAATGAATTATCTATCGAAGAATTTCAATGCGTTTAATAAATCGGTTAGCGATCATTTCACCGCCATTTAGGCATTACTATTGACAAGGAAGCGACATATTGTCTATATTAAATTCTTAAAACAGTCAACATAACACGAAAACCGGACTGGAATAGTATTTGAAAAACATATTCAAACTAAAATTCTAAATTTAAAAATAACAACTATGACACTCGTAAAAGTAAACAACCCACTTTCAAAATCATTTGATGGCTTATTCAATGACATTTTTAATGATTTACCAGCCACTTTCGGTAAAACTTTCAGGGAAGATGTATTTAGCTTCCCCCCTGTGAACATTGTAGAAAATGCCAATACCTATCAATTGGAAGTTGCCGCCCCGGGTCTGGAAAAAGCAGATTTTGTGATTAAACTCGATGGCAATTTATTAACAATAAGCTCAGAGAAAAAGACTGCACAAACCACTGAAACAGAAAAAGTAATCAGGAAAGAATTTGGCAGCAAATCATTTAAACGCAGTTTTACATTAGATGAAAAAATTGAGGCCAATGCAATTGAGGCTAAATATGAAAACGGTATATTAAAATTAAATCTTCCAAAGAAAGAAGTTGCGAAGGTTACGACTAAGGAAATTACCATTCAGTAATTAAACAGGTAATTGCTATTTTTATAGTACCTACCTATATACTTTTGATTTTGGTTAGATGAGCCATCCTGATAAAAAAGGATGGCTTATTTTATAGCTATTGTAAAGCGATGCTCCGGCCATCTCAAAGATTAACAATTTTATAAAATTGTTAAATGGTTTACAGCCCGCTCCACTATTGGATTTGAAGTAATTTGGGCGTTACTTCCTTTATATGGATTGCTGTATTACTTTTAAAATTTGTAATTTTATACTTTTAAGTTTTAATTTCCGTCATGGGTATAAAAAAAGTAATTATTGCCGTTTCGTTATTTCATTTTTCTTTCGCAGGTCAGGCCCAAATTTTACCGGATACTTTACATAAAGACACTTTAATTAAAGAAGTTAATTATGCGGATTCCGCATTAAGGATTAGAAACATAAATCCTTACTTCACGTTGCATGTAGATTCAACATTACGGTATGCATTTGAGATAAATAAGGACCAGTCTCAATATTACTGGTATTTAAAAAATTCGCCGGTAGGATTAAAAATAAACAAAGACAATGGCGTATTAACATTTAAGGCTGAAAAATCATATTTTCTGTCAGGGAAATTAAAATATGATTATGAGTACAAAGTGAATATCGGCATTCAAAATTTGAATAACCCGGCCGACAGGGTTGATACCTCCATCGTATTACTATTTTACAGTACCGAAATAATTCCATCTAAAATAAAACCTACTGTAACCAATACTTTGTACATCGATGAAGGCGATACCATCAGCTTTAAATTACAATGTGATAACGGAAGTTTCCCGATTGAAGAAATAACCTATTTCAGCAATTACCAGGCGAAATCCCTTACTCCGGTTAATAAATGTAATGATGATTACACCTGGTATGCTCCTTTTGATTTCGTAAAGGATACAGATAAAGAGCGGCAAAAATTATTGGATCTGTATTTTGTAGGCACCAATAAATTCAGCACCAGGGATACTGCCATCATACATGTTTACGTAAGGGAAAATATCAATTACCCGCAAAGAGTAATGGAATTTGAAAAGCTTAAAAAAGATGTGACAGATTATATCGTCCAATTAAAAAGTAGTTTCAGAATAGTAGACCGGAAGTTAAAACGGACTAAAAAAACACGAACCGGATTTGATTTAGGATCTGCTGCAACAGGATTAGGAGGAACCGTTTTTTCCTCCATGCCAAACTCGGATCAAAAGACAGCAGGAAAAATTTTGCCCAGCGTAGGAGTAGCGCTAGTGCCAGTAAAGGAGGCCACTGCACCTAATAATTCATCAGATCAAAACACCGCTTCTCTGATAAGAAATAGTATTAAAAGATTGGAATACCTGATAGCTGATAATACCATGGTTGGCGATAGAGATCCTGATATATTGAACAAGACCAAGAAGTTAAAAGATGAATTGAAACAAACGCAGATTCAATTAATTGACATTCCGATTGCGGAT
>JANPIJ010000218.1:0-28766 GCA_031424955.1 Ferruginibacter sp.
GTCGGTAATTTAAAAGAGTCAACGATCGTTTTTATTTCGGCTTGCAAAAAAAATGACGTGTATGTAATTTGTTATTTTAGATAGTTAATCGCAAGATAATGATATTAGTTACTTATTTATGATATTAAAGGATTAACTTCATTATGTTTATTCTTCCATTAATTTTAAGACTCTACCTGCTTGCAAGATCAATCTACAAATATTAAAAACCTGCTTATAAAAGTAGCGGAAGATGATGAGCGTTCATTTGGACAGCTTTTCAAAATTTACTATAATCAGTTAGGCGATTATATTATGCGGATAACTGAATCGGAACATCTCGCTGAAGAGATAGTGCAGGATGTTTTCTATAAAATCTGGGTCAATCGTAAATCATTGATTGAAATAGATTGCTTTAAAGCTTACCTTTTAATTGTTGCTAAGAATCAAGCCCTTGGTTGTTTAAAAAAAATCGCCCGGGAAAAAAGGCGTAATAAAGAATGGGTTAGTAATGTACTGCAACAGGCAATAAATGACGATGAGGATATTATAAGCACCAACATTGGCAACCTCATCGATGAAGCTGTCGAATTACTTCCCCCCCAGCAAAAAAAAGTATATATATTCAGCCGCAGAGATGGACTGAAGCAGGAGGAAATAGCAAGAGAATTAAATATTTCACTTCAAACAGTTAAGAAACACATGGTGCTTGCGCTTCGTTTTTTAAAGAATAATCTTCGGTCAAATATTGGCATGTTTATTCTTTTCTTTACAGGATTCTTCAAAAATTAAAGATTTATTTCCTTTCTATTACCTCTTTTTTGTACAAATGTTGTCTTATGATAGAATCAAAACTGTAAAGCTGGGTTTTTAAAAATAAAAGTGAACCGTTTTTTATGACGGAACCCGGATTGATTATACCATAGTGCTACCTGATTTTAAAGAAAAAAATATGCCAAAGTGCAGTAAGTACTGCACCATGAAATAATCATCAATATCGTCAAAATATATGCGTATTAGAAAAATTGTAATTACTGGTATTCTATTGGTTACTGCCACAGTTAATTTAATATTTGCGCAACAGAAAATAGATAATAAGGTTTTGGAAGTAAATTTTTCAACTGATAATCAATATTTGTGGGCGTATACAATTAAGCTTAATGAAGCTTCATTGCCTTGTTATATGCCGTTTTTTTGTCCACTGAATTGTTTAGGCTTCTGATTTTTGTTTGCAAGTTCTACAATTTCAGTTATTCTTTTTTGTCGGGTGTCTTGCCGGTTAGCAAGTACAAGCCATTGTAAAATATTTCGTTTGTCCGACCTGCTTAAATTAAAAAAATATGTCTTTGCCTTAGGTAGTTTAGAAAATTCACATTCTAAGTCAGTCGGAATTATTAAAGCCTCTGCTTCGTCTAAAATTGTCCAAGAGCCATTTTGTTTTGCAATTTCTATACTGTTTAAACCTGCTTTTGTCATCTTGCCTTCTTTAATAAGTCGCTCAACCTTTAGCTTATTAACTTTTGACCAAACGCTTTTTGCCTTTCGCTTGCTGAAAAATTGCATAAACTTTTCATTATCGATTGGCTTTGATTTACTGTCAATCCAACCAAAACAAAGTGCTGTGTCAACCGCATCGCAGTATTTAATAGTTGGAATATTTAGTTTCTGTTTGTAATAAATAAGCCAAATGGAAGTCTCTGTTGTATGGTTTATATAAAGCCAATTATGCCAATCTTCAATGTTTTTGGGATAAAATGTATTAATTGTCTGCTCCACAAATTTTTTATTTTAAGTATGGACCTACATTCATAAAAATATCTTTGTTGTTTAAAGCTACCCAAACAGAAACATAACTTGCAAGTATCAGCCAAAGTAACCTAAACATAAAACACCAAAAGGATTTTTTTGAAACTTTATAACTCAACGACACAACTATAATAACAACTGTCAAACCTAAAATAGTGTCAATAGCACCAAGTATCGGGCTTTTTAAGTAGAAATATAGAAATGTAAAAATGGCAAATAAAACCCAAGCAACATATTCAAGTATGATAATTACACGTCTGTTTTTGGTGTTTGTTGGCAGGTTTGAGATTGTGTACAGCCCAATTAATGATGTTACGTTTAAAAAAAACCACATTGGGGCAAAAAGCCAATCGGGTGGTGCAATATTTGGTTGAACGAAATTATTATAAAAGGCTTCATCGCCATTATATCCTGCTGGTATAAATGAAACTATATTGGCAACTAAAAATATTATTACGCAATGCCACCATTTCATTTTTTTCGTTTGATTTTCTAATCTTACTGTTTGAGTAATGCTTTCCATTTTTGAATTATTTAAATTTGTGAATAAAATTTATTTAAACAAATATGGTGTAAATTTACAACAATATTGTTTTAAAAACCAAAAATGAAAAATAAAAATTCTTATTTGCCCTTGATTACTGAATGGGAAAATTATATGGAAATCAGTAAGAAAGCTGACATCGAAGATTTTGCATATTGGCTTTTGAAAAAGGAAAAAAAAGAAATTCGTAACGATGAAAAGGCATTAGACCTTTATTTTGATGGTAATACCGAAGAGCACAACTACTCATATAAAAGTTCAGAAGCTGCCTTTTTGTTATGGCGTTTAGGCAAGTTTATTAGATACTACACGAAGCCTATTTTATTAGAAAATGGTTTAGCAAGTCAAGATGATTTTGCTATTTTATCCCATATAGATTATAAAAAGTCTTGCTCAAAACGTGAAGCTATTGAAGCAAATATTATAGAGTCAACAACGGGCATTGAGATTATTAAACGACTAATTAAGCAAGGTTTGGTTTCTGAAAAATTGAATAATGATGATAAAAGACAAAAGATTATTGCTTTAACAAAGTTGGGAAAAGAAAAACTTTACAGTATTTATGTTGGGTTTTCTAAAATTCAAGATGTGATGGCTGAAATGAATGTCGAACAAAGGGAAAATTTAATTCAAACCCTTAAAAGTTTAGATTCTTTTCATACAAAAAATATTGAGTTGTTGTCAAATGGAACTAAAAAGTGAGTATTGTCTGAAAGATTTTATGATTTGTAGGGTGTCTGTAAAATGGCATATAACCCGCCGGTTGTTGAGATTGATGGCAAGTCTATTGTATGTTACGTTGATTCATTTAAAATGTTTTCTAAACCTGCAATTTTAAAAAACGGCGTTTCGGAATATATATTTCAGGGGAAAATAAAAGCGTTTCCACAAATTGAATTGAAACTGATATTTCGTTTATCTCCTGATAATGCTGTTTTGCGTTACAAATATGTGCTTTCCAGATCAGGAAATCACCGCCTTACAAAATCAAAGGGCAACGACAAAATCGTTTATTTTTCAACTTCAATGGCTTCTTTTAAACAGGTAAAGGAAGTGCAGTTTGCCAACTACGACGAAAAGTTCCATAGTTACGAATTGAAAGAGCAAATCATCGAAGACCGTTTATTTGAAAATAACTATTCGGTAATGGGGCCAATGCCGGCCTTTGGCAATAATGATAATACATTTTTAATAGCCTACGAACATGGTTCTCAATATGGTAATGAGTTTCTTCACTTTAACATGTTTGAAGACCGTACGGTTAATGTTTCGGCGGTAAAAGGTAATTATTTGGATAACCAATCCATTTCAAAAGGTAGTGAGTTTGAAACTGTTTGGTTTGAAATAGCTGGTATAAAGGGCGATGAAGCAATGCTGACTTCAGCATACCGAATGTTTATGTTGAAGTACATCAGCCAAAATTTAGGGAGCAGGCAACCTTATATTTTTTACAACACCTGGGGGCGCCAGGAAAGAGTTAACTGGGCAGGCAATCTATACCTGTATTCGATGAGCCTGAAACAAACCCTTGATGAAATTGAGCAAGCGCATAAAATGGGTATTGATGTGTATGTTTTAGATGCGGGGTGGTTTTTGAAAACAGGCGACTGGCCGGTAAATACATCGGTGAAATATTTTCCGGATACACTCAAACAAGTTGCAGGCTTATTGAAAAAATATAATATGAAACTGGGTTTGTGGTTTGATCCCACAAAGGCAGCGTTAAGCAGTAATATGCTTGAAAGAAACAACAACTATCGCACATCAATTGCCGGAAAACTATCGGATGCCCATAAAGTGTGGGAAACAGAAGAAAGTGTGCCCTTATGCCTGGTAAGCCAGTATTGGAAAGATTATGCTGATGTATTAATAAGCTTTGTAAAGGAGTATGGGGTTACCTATTTTAAATGGGACGCTATTGGCCAGGGAGATTGCGATGCAGCCGGCCATGATCACGGAACTGCCGAAAATTCCGCACGGGAAAGGCGGGACAACGATGCTTACCTGCAACCCATTTACCTGTCAAAAATTATTGACAAAGTATGCAAAGCAAGTCCGGAGGCAATTTTCGATTTCGACATAACGGAAGACGGGCGGGCGGTTGGTTTATCCTTTCTTTCATCGGGCAAATATTTTGTAATAAACAATGGGCCTTATTATCACAATTATGATTTATGCCAACCATGGAAATCTCCTTTTGCGAATGGGAATGCAAATATTTTTGTATATCCTGGTGCAGCCCGCGGCTGGTTTACGCGGCAGGTTTTAACCTACGACAAATGGATCCCTTCTGTTTTATTTTTAACCTATTACCAGCCCGATGAGCCACGGAATTCACAAATATTAAACATAGCATCGCTGATTCTGGGGCAAAACGGAATCTGGGGGGAAATATTAAAAAATTCACCAGAAGGCATACAGTTGTTTGGCGATATTTTAGGCAAATACAAAAAAATAAGTTCCTACATTACCATTTCATCACCTGTCAGTTATGGTGTACCGGGTGAATCTGTTGAAATACACGAGAAAATTAATCCCGCCACAGGCAAGGGCGAAGTGGTCATTTTCGGAATTGGCAAAGGAGAAATAAATTATATCACAAAGTCAAAAGTTGATAAAAAGGTCTGGCATAATGAAGGCGTATCTGTTTCATTTGACGGACGTGGAAGAGCTTTAATCAAAGCAAGTTTTACAGAAACCAGTTCGAAAATAATTTTCTTTGGCGTAGAATAACTAATGTACTGCACCAGGCAACAAATAGCAATAAAGACAGTATAACCGCCAATTTCGGTAACCTGATAGATGAAGCAGTGAAATTACTTTCTCCTTCGCCAAAAAAAGTGTACGCATTAAGCCATCGAGAAGGACTGAAGCAGGAGGAAATAGCAGGAGAAATGTATATTTTACAAAAATTAAAAATATATTTCCTGCCATTACCTCTTTTTTCTACAAATGGTGTCTTATTAGTAGAAGCAAAACTTTTATGTTTAGTTTTTAATAATAAAACAAAGCCATTCTATGATCGAATCCAGGTTGTCATATTTATTTCAGCAGTATTTTACAAAATCGGACACTCCGGAAGAACGGTCAGAGTTTATGGAATTACTGATGCATCATGAAAATGATGAGGCCGTAAAAAAATTACTGGAAGAATCATGGCAACAATTCAACAGCCAAAACCAGGTTTTTAGCGATAGCCAGGGTGAACAGATGCTAGCGAACATTTTAAAAAAAGAGAAAGCAAACACACCAATACCAGCTATTATCAGCCATAAAAGTACATTTTACTTTTTACGTATTGCTGCGGCTGCGGCCGTCCTGTTTTTTGCAGTTACAGGTGTATATCTGTGGTTGAGTAATAAACAATTCGTACAACCCGTACTGCAAGCTACTAAAACTGCTCCTGGTGTTAAAGACACAATTAAACCAGGAGGAAATAAGGCTGTACTTACATTGTCGGATGGTTCCAGCATTATACTTGACTCATCTCAACGGGGCACGCTTACAAAGCAAGGAAATGCGAAAGTAATCAAATTGAACACGGGTACATTGGCTTACAATGTTGGCAATGAAAATAATGCGGCGATCGTTTATAATACACTTTCAACTCCCAGCGGCGGACAATACCAGTTGATATTACCTGATGGTACGAAAGTTTGGCTCAATTCAGCATCCTCTATACAATTCCCTACAATATTTAAAGGCAATCAAAGAAATGTGTCTGTTACAGGGGAGGTCTATTTTGAAGTGGCTAAAAATCCCGCTATGCCTTTTAAAATAACAGTTAAGGATATGGAAGTAAGCGTTTTGGGAACACATTTTAACATCATGGCATATAACGATGAAAGTTCAATGAACACAACTTTATTGGAAGGTTCAATAAAAGTATCAAAAAATGGATTGAATAAAATGCTGGTTCCAGGCCAGCAGTCGAAGATCAGTAAATCAGGCGCCATTTCAATAGTGGAACCAGATATGGAAGAAGTAATGGCATGGAAAAATGGATGGTTTCATTTCGATGCATACGACATACAAAAAGTGATGCGGCAAATTTCAAAATGGTACGATGTTGAAATAATATATGAAGGCAAAATACCCACCGGTCATTTTTCCGGGCAGGTAAGCCGGGCAAATGATATTTCACAAGTGTTGAAAATTATGCAGTCGGGTGGTGTTAGATTTAAAATCGACGGACGGAAAGTGATCGTACTATCTTAATCATACTTATTTACTATCAATTAAAAAATTAAGGAGGGCAAATTTCTTACTATGCTTTAACCTGTTTTATATTCTTCATTAAATTTCAGGATTATACAAAAAAAACCAGGAACGTTTGCGGCGCCCCTGGAAAGTATTTGGATTTTCCCATAATTACAAACGACAAGGATTGCTTAAATGTTAAAACCAAACTTTACAAATATATGAAAAAAATGTGTTCATTGCCACACCCTAAACTGCGGATGGCAATAATCATCAAAACGTTGCTTGTTATGAAATTGACAGCTCTTTTATTATTTGCCACATGCCTCCAGGTAAGCGCAAATGGATATGCGCAAAATATTTCCATCTCTCAGCGAAATACTACGCTGGAAAAGGTTTTCAAAGAAATTCATCGTAAAACGGGTTACCAGTTTTTTTACCAGGATGAATTATTGCAACAAGCCAAAAAATTCGATATCAGTGTAAAAAATGCTTCCATTGAGCAGGTGCTGGAGATCTGTTTTCAAGACCAGCCATTGAACTTTAGCATTACTGAAAAGACAATCACTATCAATAAAAAAAATGTGCCTGTTGTTTATCCTACAGCTCTTCCCCCTCCCCCGGTTGTAACTGAAATAAGAGGAAAAGTATTAGATGAAAAAGGTTTGCCACTCGCCGGCGCTACCGTTACTGAAAAAGCAACCTCCAATGCTAAAACAACCAATTCCGATGGGAATTTTACAATTTATGTGAGCGATTCAAAAGCAGTATTAGTGATTTCCTATGTGGGTTACAAAAGTGTAGAAGTAGCAACAGGTGGAAAAAGTGATTTAATTATCACCCTTTCTTTATTGAATGCAAGTTTGAATGAAATTGTGGTGGTTGGCTACGGAAATAGAAAAAAGGTGAATTATACGGGAGCAGTTAGTACCGTTAGTACAAAAGAAATTGTTGCAGCACCGGTAGCAAATATTAGCAATGCATTAACGGGTCGTTTATCTGGCTTAATTTCGGTTCAGCGAAACGGCGAGCCGGGTAGGGATGGTTCAAATCTTTTAATACGTGGTGTAAGTACTACAGGCGATAACTCGCCATTGGTAGTAATTGACGGTATTCCAAGAGGTGATTTTTCTCAGTTAGATCCCAATGAAATAGAGACGGTAACCTTACTAAAAGACCCTGCTTCAGCAGCAGTATTTGGCGTAAGAGCTGCTAATGGCGTTATTTTAGTAACTACTAAAAGAGGTAAGGCAGGCAAATCGGCCCTTTCTTTTTCTGTACGTACCGACTGGCAGAATCCAACCCGCCTTCCAGAATACATGGATTCTTACAACTATGCAAAATTGTTAAACGAAGGTGCAGGCAATTCAGGTACCACCCCTCCATTTAGCCAGGCTGACTTGGATGCTTATAAAAATGGTACTGACCGTGATGCCTACCCAAATACTGACTGGGTAAAAGCAACACTTAAGGATTATGCTCCACAGCAGCAGTATAATTTATCCCTGAATGGAGGTACAGAAAAAACCAGGTACTTTATTTCTTTAGGCCATGTAAACCAAAATGGTTTGTACAGCAATAGTAATTTCAAACGTTACAATTTCAGGTCTAATATTGATGTAGATGCTACTGCTACGACTCGGATTTCATTAGATGTCAGTGGCAGACTGGAAAATAGAAATGCCCCATCGCAAGATGCCAATCAGCTACTTTACTATGCATTGTATGCCCCACCCATTTTTCCTGCTATATTTTCAAATGGTTTGCCAGGTTCTTTTCCAAGTGGAAGAAATCCAGCTGAAAGAGCAAAAAGTAGCGGTTATAACAAAAATAGTTCCAACACCCTATTGACCAATCTAACAATTACACAGCAATTACCTTTTGTAAAAGGGCTTTCTGTTAAAGGGATAGTTGCTTACGACCGCAGTTTTAATACCAACAAAACATGGCGTACACCTTATACCGTTTACACTTACAACAGAACTACCAAAGAATATGTACCGGTTAATGGAGACGGAGTCAACACTACTTCTCTGAGAGAAGAATTCAATCAGGGTAGTTCATTAACGTTGGAGGCACATTTAAACTACCAGCGCACGTTTGGGAAGCATGAGGTGAGCGGGTTGTTTTTATATACACAAAATGAAGGCAATTATAACTACCTGAACGCATTCAGGGATAATTTTCTTTCCACAGCTATTGATCAGTTATTTGCCGGCAACGATGCTACGCAACAAGCTACCGGAGGCGCAAATGTATCTGGCAGAAAGGGCTACGTTGGCAGGGTAAACTATGTGTTTGCTAATAAGTATTTATTTGAAGGAAACTTTAGGTATGACGGTTCTTTTAATTTTGCCCCAGGAAAAAAATGGGGTTTCTTTCCCTCTTTTTCAGCGGGATGGAAAATTTCTGAGGAATCATTTTTTCGCAACACCATTAAAGCATTTGACTACCTCAAAATCCGTGGTTCGTATGGCGTGCTTGGCAACGATCGCATAGAGCCTTACCGCTATTTGTCTTCTTACCAGTTTGGAAGTGGATATCCTTTTGGCGATGCCGGAAGCCTGGCTATGAACAAGGGGTTAAACTCAACAGGTATTCCAGACCCAAACACAACCTGGGAAACTGCAAAATCTGTAAACATCGGTTTTGATGGTAGTATGTGGAATAAAAAATTAACCTTCGAGTTTGACTGGTTTCAGAAAAGAACCTCTGATATTCTTGGACAAAGATTGCTTTCCGTTCCGTCCACCTTTGGCGATATATTACCACTGGAGAATTTAAACATAGTTGACAACAGGGGAATTGAATTTTCCTTAGGTTATGAAAATAAAATTTCTAGAAGCATGAATTATTTTGTAAGAGGCAACTTCACTTATGCACATAATAAAATAATTTTTCAGGATGAGCCCGGTTCTGTAAACCCAAATCAAAAAAGAACCGGAAGAAGTATTAACCAGTATTTTGGATACCAGGCAATCGGATTCTTTAATTCGCAGGAAGAAATTGATAAGGCTCCAAAACAGCAGAACCCTGTTAAACCGGGCGATATCAGGTATGCCGATATTAGTGGAAGAGATGGCAGTGGTAATTTTACAGGTACGCCAGACGGTAAAATAGATGCTGATGACATTATTGCAATTGGATCTACACCCATACCACAAATAATATATGGATTTTCTGGTGGGATAACTTACAAAAATTTCGATCTAAATTTCCTGTTTCAGGGGGCTGCGAAAGTAAATGCCTATTTAACAGGCGAACTGGCATGGCCATTTTATAATGGAGCTAAATCTTTGGTTGAACATGCTGATTATTGGACACCTCAAAACACAAGTGCTAAGTATCCACGTATCACTGATGTGCCCACAGCTAATAATACACAACAATCATCTTTCTGGTTAAAAGACGCATCCTATTTACGCTTAAAAAACCTGCAACTGGGTTATAATTTACCGGCTTTTTTGTTAGCTAAATTAAAGATGAACTCAGTAAGGGTATTCGTGAGTGGCCAAAACATACTCACTTTTGATAAGTTAGGAGTAACAGATCCGGAAGGGCCCGGGGAAAGTGGTACAGGCTTTAATGGCAATTCGTCAAGGGGTTGGTTTTACCCACAACAAAAGGTATTAGCTGCTGGAATTAATGTTACATTTTAAAAAATATTAAACATGAAAAAAATTAAATTAGGAATCACCTGTTTGTTAATATTGATAAGCTTTGTTGGATGTAAAAAAAATCTTTTAGATCCGCCGCCAAAAGATAAATTGACGGATGCATCTGTATGGAGCGATATAAAATTAGCAACGCTTTATTTAAACGAGGCGTACAACGGTGTGTCTTCGGGCTACGAGCGTGGATATTTTTTATTATCCGCTGCAACTGATGAGGCAGAGACCGGTTACCCCTGGGCGTATTCGCACAATTGGAACCGGGGAGATTTTTCTGCTTCAGATGCACCCAGGTTCTCAGCACCATGGGAAGGAACACCCACCCCTTGGGCTAATAGTTATCAGTTTATTCGTAGGGTAAATGTTTTTTTAGAAAAAATTGATGCCGTACCTGGTGATGATGCTGTAAAAAAAGTATTGAAAGGAGAAGCCCTTTTTCTACGGGCATTATTTTATCATGAACTGGTAAAATTTTATGGAGGTGTTCCTCTAATTGATAAACCTCAGTCATTGGAAAATATTGAAGCGCTTTTGGTCAAAAGAAATTCAATTGATGAGTGCAATACATTTATCGTAGCCGATTTAGATGCAGCGGTAGCAATTCTTCCGGCAAAGCGTTCTGGTACCGATGCTGGTCGGGCGTCAAAGTCAGCTGCATTAGCCATTAAAGGAAGGCAATTATTGTATGCAGAAAAATGGGCAGAAGCTGCTGCAGCCTCCAAACTAGCGATGGAAATTCCAGGGTATGCACTTTTTCCCGATTATGAAAAAATGTTTTGGGCAGCAAATAACAACAATAGTGAAGTGTATTTTTCAAAAGCATATTTAACCAAATTGAGAAACCACCCTTCTCATGCCTTTAACTCTTTATACACGATGAATGGATGGGGTGGAACACAGCCCACCCAAAATTTTGTAGATGAATATGAGATGACAGATGGATTGTCTTACAATGCTTCGCCATTGTATAACGCCAATACCCCTTACAAAAACAGGGATCCACGTTTTGGCGCAAGCATATTATTTGATGGTGCGATGTGGAATGGCCGTGAAATAGAGCTAAAAATGGGCGGTAAGGAGGGCATGGGTACCGCCAATGACGCTACTAAAACGGGGTATAACCTGCGTAAATTTATGGATCCTGTTATCGTTACTGCCGATGTATGGAATGGATATAATAACTGGATAGTTATCAGGTTAGGCGAAGTATTATTGAATTATGCAGAAGCGCAAAATGAGGCAGTTGGTCCGGATGCCAGTGTATACAGTGCAATCAATGCTGTTCGCAGTCGCCCAAGTGTAAATATGCCGCCGATACCTGCTGGCCTTAGTAAGATAGATATGCGAAGCAGAATTCGTCATGAGCGAGGCATTGAACTTGCTTTTGAAGAACATCGTTTTTTCGACTTACGCCGATGGAAGGGAACTGATGGTAGATATCTTGCTGAATCCATATTAAATGCACCGGTTTATGGCATGAAAATAAGTGCCGATCGAAACAGTTATACAAAGTTTAAACTCGAGGATAGGGTTTATTTACCAAAACACAAATTATTGCCCGTTCCTCAATCAGAAATCGATAAAGACAAAAACTTACTACAAAACCCAGGTTGGTAGTATGAACCTGGAATTTATGATACAACTTTTTATTGCAACCTTTAATACTAAATTTTAATAACAGTTGAGAAGCGATTGCCCATTGTACTTGGGCAATCGCTATTTAAAGCTGTAAATATCATGAAGCGTTCAACAGAGGTTTTTTTATTTTTTCTACTCCTTATTTTAAATATAACAGGGTGTACACCCATAGAAGAAAAATTGCTTTTTACGGAAATAAATCCCGCCAGTTCGCATATTGATTTTGAAAATACTATTGTTGAGACCGCAGAGAAAAATGTAATGGTGTATGAATATTATTACAATGGCGCAGGGGTAGCAGCCGCAGATTTTAATAACGATGGTTTATGCGATTTGTATTTTACCGGTAATGATGTAGAAAACAAATTATACTTAAATAAGGGCAATTTATCTTTTGAGGATATTACGGGTAAAGCAGGCGTTAAGGGCAGGCAGGGGTGGAAAACGGGGGTTACTGCTGTGGATATAAATGGAGATGGATGGATGGATATTTATGTTTCTTACTCAGGCCCCGTAAAAAAAGAAAATCTGTTCGAAGAGCTGTACATTAACCAGGGTTGCGGAAAAGATGGGATACCTACGTTTATTGAAAAAGCAGCGGCCTACGGCTTAGAGGGTGCACTTACTTTTACTACCCAGTCCGCATTTTTGGATTTTGATGGAGATGGTGATTTGGATATGTTTCAATGCAACCATGCCCAACGTTATTATTCTGCTTTTTTTAATACCGAAAAAGTACGCAACCAGCGCCACCCCCAATTTGGAAGTCGCTTATACCGCAATGATGGCGGGCATTTTACAGATATTAGCGAAGCAGGAGGCATACATGGTGGCGGATTAAATTTTGGGCTAGGCGTGTCTGTTAGCGATGTAAACAACGATGGCCTCCCTGATATTTACGTGACTACCGATTTTGAAGAACAGGATTTTCTTTATTTAAATAAAGGAGACGGTACATTTAAAGACGTTACCAAAAAATCTTTTGGGCATCTTTCCAAATTTGCAATGGGCTGTGATATTGCAGATTTTAATAACGATTTATTACAGGATGTACTAGTGGTAGATATGCTTCCTGAAAAGTTGGAAAGGCAAAAATTATTAAAAGGCCCGGATGAGTTTGATAAATATTCGCTGATGGTAAATAGTGGTTTTCAAAATCAATACATGCGAAATACATTACAGCTGAACCAGGGCAATACAAGCGACAGCACTCCTTTATTTTCTGAAATTGGCCAGTTGGCGGGCATCTATAATACCGACTGGAGCTGGTCGCCATTGTTTGCAGATTTTGATAATGACGGCTATAAAGATATTTTTATCACCAACGGATTTTTAAGGGATTTTACTAACCTTGACTTTTTAAAATACACCTACCAGGATGCTGCTGATAAAGCCCGGGACAATGGAAGTATATTACCGGTATTTGAGCTGATTAAAAAAATGCCCACTGTAAAATTATCTAACTATGGGTTTAGAAATAATGGTTCGCTTGGTTTTTCAAATGAAACTGCGGCATGGGGGCTGGATAAGGCAATGGTGTCAAATGGCGCAGTGTATGTAGATTTGGATAATGATGGTGATTTAGAATTAGTTACAAATAACATCAACGAAAAAGCTTCTGTTTGGCAAAACCATGCAAACGAATTATTTAAAAATAATTTTATAAAAGTAAAGCTTAAAGGAAAAGGAAATAATAGCAGGGCGATCGGTGCAAAAGTATTTATATTGGCTGAAAATAAAGAGCAGGTGCAGGAACTTAATCCTACAAGGGGTTACCAGTCATCAGTTGATTATGTGCTGAACTTTGGGTTAGGAAACGATGATAAAAATATTAGTATAAAAGTGGTTTGGCCAAATGGTACCATCTCCATAAAAAAGGATATTGGTATTAATAAACTTGTAGAATTTGAAGAACTAGCGCCAGGGAATAGCTCCGTCAACACCAACCATGATAATCCAATGACTTCTCCCTTGTTTATAAATTGGACAAAGCATGCCGGTATTAATTTTCTGCACCGGGAAAATGAATTTGTGGATTTCAAAACTGAACAATTAATTCCCTACCAGCTATCAAGGCAAGGACCCTGTTTATCAAAAGCCGATGTAAATAAGGATGGTTTAGATGATTTTTTTATTGGGGGGGCAGCAGGGTTTACTGGTGAATTGTTTATCCAAAATAATAATCAAACTTTTTCAGTTTCCTCCAATCAGCCGTTCAGTGCTGATAAAGCCTGCGAAGATGTAGCCTCTACATTTTTTGATGCAGATGGTGATGGAGATTTGGATTTATATGTTGTTAGCGGCAGCAATGAATTTTTAACGGGCAATCCTGTATTGGCCGATCGTTTGTATATCAATGATGGAAAAGGTAATTTTAAAAAGGCACATGATAGTGCTATCCCCAAAGAGTATTCTAATGGAAGTTGTGTAACCGCAGCAGACTATGATAAAGATGGTGACCTTGATCTTTATGTAGGAAGTGGCGTAAATGGCGGGCAATTTCCTTTCCCTGCTTTTGGCGGAATTTTACGCAATGATACAGACCCCAAAAGCAAAGCAATTAAATTTACTGTAGCTACCCGGGATGTAAATGAAAAGTTGAAAAACTTTGGTATGGTTACAGATGCAAAATGGGTAGATATCAACAACGATTCCTGGCCAGATTTGGTGGTGGTGGGAGAATGGATGGCCATACATATTTTTATCAATCAACAGGGAAAGTTGCAGGAAATAAAAAATACAGGATTGGATGAAGCCACCGGGCTTTGGAGTAAAATATTTGTAGCAGACCTGGATGGTGATGGAGATTTGGATATGATTGCCGGCAATGCTGGTACTAATAACCAATGGAAACCTACACCGCAAAATCCGATTACAATGTACGCTACAGATTTTGATAATAATGGAAGTATTGACCCTGTCATTTGCATGCAATTAAATGGCAGGCAGTATCCCATTGCATCATTGGATGAGTTTGCCGAAAAAGTTCCCTATATCCGCAAAAAGTATGTTTATTATAAGGATTTTGCCAAGGCTTCTATTGATGAAATCTTCACCAAAGAACAATTAAGTAAAGTGGCAAAATTCACATTACAAACGCTACAGACATCCTACATTGAAAATTTAGGCAACCAGCAGTTTACCATAAAACCTTTACCTGTTGAAGCGCAATTTTCAAAAGTGAGTGGCATCCTCTTCAATGATTATGATTTGGATGGTAAAAAAGACATTTTAATAGCCGGTAATTTTTACGAGAACAGGGTACAGTATGGCAGTGCAGATGCAAGCTATGGTCTACTATTAAAAGGCGATGGTAAAGGTAAATTTAGTTCAGTAGTGCCTCAAAAAACCGGGTTCTACGCCAATGGAAACGTTCGGGATATGGTTGAATTAACCTCTAAAAAATCAACGCTAATTGTTGTAGGAAAAAACAACGATTCGCTACAGGTGATAAAGGTTGTAAACTGATTGTACAGTAAATGCTATAATCATTCATGTTAAATATATATTCATCAATAAAAGTACAGCACTTTTCACAGTATAATTTTTAGGCGTACTACTGCGTATTTATTATGAATATCGCTACAAGTAAAATGAAAACTCAGTTACTTATATACAAAATAATTTTAGCGCTTACTGTATTGCAGGCTTAAGGAGCCATCAAATTACAAAGACTGCTGAGTGTTTATATAGTATTGCAAAGAGATATACCTGCGCATATTTAAGGTTAATCAAATTGTCAATTGATTTTGCACTTCAAAAAACCGCAGTCTTTACCAGATGAAGCTACAAGCAATGAATACCATTTAATGCAAACAAAAAAAATAATGCATTTGGTGTAGGAGCAACAAATTCATTTATAAAGTACAGATAAATACCTGCTAATTAACGGTAGCTATATAATCCAATACAGCGATATAATTAAAGCTGGCCACCTTAAAAATATTATGTATACATAAAAAATAATTTATGAAATCAAATCAAAATTTACAACATCACAAAAGCACTGAGGTTGATTTTTATTCTTTACATATTAAATCATACATCAGTTCTTCTAAAAAATCTGTTATGAAAATAGTTTTATTTCTTTTAATGCCGTTTTGTCTTCCCATGATGCTGCTTGCGCAACGTGACCCGCTCAAATGGCCATTTGCCAAAACATCTATATGGAACTTACCCATACATCACAATGCAGTGTATGTGCCTGCTGCCATACAGGATGCAGTAAATTTTGAAGTAGATGAAGATGTAATAATCATGACTCCTAATGAACCATTAATGCAGGTAGAAACAAATTATACTGGTTGGAGTGCCGGAGGAGATGCAAGATGCGCTGCCCAGGGCCCTACTTTATTTGTTGCACCAATACCCCAGAATTTTATCTTTTCTAATACAACATGGCATGGTAGCACACCGAATTCAGGAGCTGCAATTTTACTTTCTAATGGAAAAATAAAACAGACCCAGCCCTTTGCAAAATGCACCAATGCGATTTCGACTTCTCAATATGTATGGGACGAAAATAATTGTGAGTTAACGGGTGAGTGTATTGTTGGGGCGCATGGTGGCAGCCACCTTTCCGCTATTGGTGGGGCACTAAGAGTGGGTGAAATGTCTTCTGGTATTATCAGGCACGTGTTGAAATTGAATTTATTTGGAAAGGAAAATTTCTATAATGGTAATGGTGGTTTTCGCTGGCCGGCTACCAAGGCCGATGGGGGCTACAATGATCCTGCCGCTGGAAATTATTATGGCGGTACCAATCTAGAAATGAGAATCGGTGCCTTGCTCGCCATTTATAAAGATGCTGTACTGGAATCGGTTGCTAACAATAGTTTGGGTATTGAAACAGAACCTGCGTTAATCATTGCCAGGGCGTTGCAAAACTATGGCGGATATACTGTTGATAATACAGCATGGGATACCTACGGGCTAATTACAGAAATTGGCCCTGATGGTAGGGTGAGTGAAGAGTTTAAAGCCCTTTATGGATACGATATGAATTTTTATGGTAATCCTGATAACGCCTGGGCAAGGGATATCAAACGGATTTTTACAAACCTTTATGTAGTGAGCAATAATAGTGAAACTTCAATAGGAGGCGGTCCTGTTGCAGATTTAACCAATCGGAGAGCACCGGCAGCACCGGATTTTCTGCCAACAAAAAGTTTTAGAATAATGCCCCTGGGCGATTCTAAAACGGAAGGCGGAGGTGGTGTAGGGCAGCAAAGTAGCTGGAGAGGATTTCTTCGCACAAAACTGATAAGGTCTGGTTATAAAATTGATTATGTAGGCGACCGGCAGAATAAAGCCGATGGTGATACCATACCCAATGATGATGATCATGCCGGTCATGGTGGCTACACGATTGGGCCGGATATTAATAAGTTTTGCCCATCCTGTGAAACTACCGGTATATTCGAACATATCCAGGATTATTTGCCAGCCGCTAATCCCGATATCATTCTTTTGGCAATTGGCGTAAACGATATGTTTGGTGCTGATGTTCATGCTCCCAACTATGCAGCCACAGCGCCACAGCGCTATCGCTCTTTGGTGCATAAAATACTTCAGCTAAAACCCGGTATACGAATAATTGTAGGAAGCATTGAACCGGTTAAATGGGATATTAACTGGGGAGCCGATCCACTGGATAATAATATAGGGGCTTTAAACGCAGATATAAAGGCGCTTGCGGATTCCAGCGCTACGGACAATATTTATTTTGCCGATATCCGCAACAAAATGTTGGTGAACTATGGCCCGGCAGATTTTTGGGATGATCTGCACCTTAGTCAGCAAGGAGCTAAAAAAGGTGCCAACGCATGGTTTGATGCCTTGGTTCCCGTTTTAAACAACACACCTAATAATATAGAACCTACCTGTAGTATAACTTCGCCTGCAAATAATGTTACATTTTCTGCACCTGCCTCTATTACCATTGAAGTAGCTGCCAGTGATACAGATGGCAGCATTTCTAAGGTTGAGTTTTATAATGGTACTGTTAAAATAGGAGAAGACAATACTGCACCTTTTAATTTCACCTGGAGTAATGTAGATGAAGGTACTTATTCAATCAAGGCCGTTGCAATTGATAACTTGTTCGGCACCGGCACTTCATCCGAGGTTGCCCTTACCGTTAACTCAACAGATGGATATATAAAATTCAATGGAACAGGGAATGGTACACCGGGTTCGTATGCAAATAGCGGCTTAACGTTTGCAAATGCACTTGATAGCAATGCAGCTACTTATTTTGACGGTGCATCTGCCAATGGGCAATGGGTTGGATTGGATGTAGGAACTGCTAAGGTGGTAAAGAAAATTAGATACATTCCACGCCCAACATGGGCATTGCGAATGGTAAATGCTAGAATTCAAGGTGCTAACTCACCGGATTTTTCAGATGCAGTAAATTTGTTTACCATCACCACAGTGCCTTCAGAAGGCATCTACACAGTAGCGAGATTTGCCAATACTGATTTTTATCAATACCATCGTTTTCTTTCGCCTGATAATGGCTACGGCAATGTTGCGGAAATTGAATTTTGGGGAGATCCCAATAGCCCGGTTAATCAGCCACCATCAGTCAGTCTGGTTTCTCCCGTGAATAATTCAAATTATAATCCCGGCAGCGATATTGGACTGAGTGCTACGGCAAGTGACAGCGATGGAACCATTGCTAAAGTTGAATTTTATAGTGATTCTACGCTTATTGGAACCGTAACATCCGCTCCTTACAATTTTACCTGGGCGAATGTTTCCACGGGGAATTATAACATAAAAGCAAAAGCAACAGATAATTTGGGTACCACCAAAACATCGGGTGTTGTTACCATCACTGTTAGTTCAACATCCGGAAACGGCCTTTACTCAGAAGACTTTAACGCAAATACTTCAGTAGGCTGGATAGTCAATGGGGGTACATGGGCTGCCGCTAACCAGCATTTTGAAAGCACCAATAGTAATGGTGAGTTTACTTCTTTTTACAACGGAAGTTCGTTTAGCAATTATACGTACCAGCTTGATGCTGTACCGGTGTGGGGAAACGATATAGGCTTCCTGTTTAATTATGTAGACATCAATAATTATTACATCGTTATAATAAATGTAAATACCAATACCGCCTATCTAAAGAAAAATATAAACGGAACTTTATCCGTATTGGCTACCGCGGCATTTGCGGGTAATGGATTAGGTGGAAGTAATAGTATCATGATTACAAATACGGGTACAGCTACCACCGTTAAAATTAATAACAGCCTTATTTTTGACAATATCAGCACGACAGAACTAGCCAGTGGAAAAATTGGATTGTATTCATTTTATTGTCCTTCCAGTTTTGATAACATATTGGTTACTTCTAACCAGGTTGTACCGGCGGTAAATATAACCTTACCCGCTTCTGGTTCAACATTCAGTGCTCCTGCAACTATTGAAATAGCTGCTATCGTATCCGGCTTTGCCGCAACTATCGCCAAAGTTGAATTTTTTAGCGGAGCCACTTTGATCGGAACGGATGTCGTAAGCCCTTATAGTTTTACCTGGCAAAATGTAGCGGAAGGTAATTATACTATTACCGCAAAAGGTACAGATGAAGGTGGCGTTATTGTAACCTCGCCTGTTGTAAATGTAATCGTAAAAGTTCCGGCAGATGAATCAGTGGCATTTAGTAATCCTCCATTAGTGGTTAATCCGGGAAATAGCTATACAGTTAATGTGGATTATGTGGCTACCGAAAACAGGATAATTGATGTATATCTTTTTAATTCCAATTGGCAATCCATTGCTTCAAAGAATGTTTCCATTGCTGCTGGTTCAGGCACCCAATCAGTTCAGATAACGATCCCATCGTCCGCAGCCGCTGCAGCAAATTGCATCTGGGCTGTAAATTTATGGAAAGGTGATTGGTCAGGGATTGTTAAATCCGCTAATTCTTTTGGCGCAACAGTTAATGCATTGCCTGTAGTAGGTATCACATCACCTCTTGCCAGTTCTACTTTTGATGCCCCGGCGGCTATTGCACTTACTGCAACATCATCTGACCCCGATGGCGCCATTGCTACAATTGATTTTTATAATGGGGCTACATTAATTGGATCAGTTTCTCAAAGCCCTTTCACTTTTACGTGGCTCAATGTAGCAGCAGGTAATTATAGTATTACAGCAAAAGCTACTGACAATATGGGAAGCAGTGCAACGTCATCTGTGGTAAATATTATTGTAAATGCACCAATACAGGAATCCATAGCGTTTAATAATCCAGCAGCAGTCGTGAATGCAGGAAATACTTATTCCGTTAACATAGATTATGTATCTGCCGAAAGCAGGATAATTGATGTTTACCTCTTTAATTCCAATTGGCAAACCATTGCTTCAAAAAATGTACATATCGCTGCCGGAACTGGAACACAGGTTGTTCAAATCACAATTCCTGCTGATGCAGCGGCTGTTACAAATGGTATCTGGTCGGTAAACTTATGGAAGGGTGATTGGTCAGGTATAGTTAAATCCGCCACCTTTTTTGGAGTTACTGTCAATGCTGTTCCTTCTTTTACTATCACCGCATCGGCAACGCCGGGCATTACAATAGCACCTGCCTCTGTTTTGCTTTCTGCATCACCAACCAGGCAAGGTGGCTCAATAGCAAGCGTTGCATTTTACAATGGGCAACAATTAATAGGAACATCCACTGCATCGCCTTATACTTTTAACTGGATGAATGTGGCAGTTGGAAATTATACTCTTACGGCAAAAGCCACCGACAATACCGGACAATCAGTTACTTCGGTGCCTTTTGCCGTTTCGGTTGTAGATGGAAAACTTAACCTTACCTCAATGTGCAGTGCTAATCCTTTGCTTACCAGAAGATGGCGGGTGACCAGTACCTACACAATACCAGTTCAGTTTAACTGGAATGTGTATGGTACCACACAATCCGGAACAGCATCAGTAGCTGAAAAAGGAACGGTATATTTTGAAACTGCAACCCTGGCGGGAGCCAACACTACCATTATCACTTATGGAAGCAAAGGAAAAGTTACCAAAGCCAGTGGGGGAGCTGCCTGCAGTGCTTTCAATGCAAAAGGAAATTACACTCGTTCAGATGATAAAATAAAAGATGAAAAAGCCTCTTTCGATATTTATCCGGTTCCTGTAAAAGACGGCTTTACCATCCGGCAGCGGGGTTTTAGAAATCCGCACATCATCATAACTAATCTTATGAACCAGGTGGTTTATGCTGCCCGAACAAGTGAAGGTATATTTATCGAAACAAGTAAACTGTCAAAGGGCATTTATATGGTTACCCTGCACGATGGAATGAATACAGTAAATAAAAAAATAATTGTCGAATAATGAAATGGATTGGTTAAAGGTGTTTAAATTATTTATAGGCATTTAGTTTATTAATAAATGTTGCGGTGTGGATAAATGCCACAGCAATCAGCCGTGGTTTATTTACTCACCAACCACAAAATAGAAAACGAAAAATTCGTTTTTTAAACAGCTTCCTATACAAATAATTTTGGAGTCACAGTGCTGCATTAACATTATTAACACGAATAAAACCTGCCCAATACCTTGGGGATTTTCTCCTTCAGGAGAAAGCTCTTGTATTTCGATGTAGCCTTTTCCGTTGGTTATGGACACGGGAATTTTAACGTGCATGAGTAATAAAAATAAATCCAAAAAAAGCATGATGAACCGGTTCTTGATATTTTCAATTATTTTGTCGCTTACTGTATTGCAGGTTAAAGCAGCAATCACACTGCCAAAACTGGTGTCTGATAATATGGTATTGCAAAGAGATGTACCTGTACATATTTGGGGTTGGGCAAATGCCCGTGAGCAGGTAGTGGTAACTTTTAAATCAAAACAGTATCATACGGTTGCTTCGGCTGAAGGCAAATGGTCAATCCATCTTGCCGTGTCACAAGCCGGCGGTCCTTACCAGATGAAGCTACAAGGAACGAATACCATTTTTATAAAAAACATTGTGATAGGTGAGGTATGGTTGTGTTCGGGTCAGTCGAATATGGGATACACTATTTCGGAGGGCATTCATAACCAGCAATTGGAAATTGAACGGGCGAATTATCCATTAATCCGTTTAATAAAAATTGATCCCAAGATGAGCCTCCATCCTGAACAGGATATTAGTTCCAGCGGCTGGCAACTTACTACACCGGGCACCGTTAATCATTTTGCTGCAACCGCTTACTTTTTTGGTAAGGATTTGTACACACGATACAAAGTGCCAATTGGATTAATAACCGCCGCATGGGGCGGTACTCCCATAGAAGCCTGGCTAGACTATGACGCCTTAAAGCAAGTGGCTGTTTATCGCAATGAAGTAATAGAGCAGCAGCACCTGGCAAAGACGCCGAAGGGATATTATCAAAGAGAGGAAGATCGGTTTAAACAATGGATGAATGAAGTTGATAAAGCAGACAGCGGATTTGCAGCCTGGGCCAAACCTGGGTTAAATACCATTGGTTGGAAAACCATCAACCTTCCGGGATTTTGGGAGGGCCAGGGTTTTGAAGGATTTGATGGAATTGCGTGGTTAAGAAAGGAGGTTGAACTTCCATTCTCTTTTGCAGGAAAACATTTGAAGCTTTCTATAGGCTCCAGTAACGATGTTGATTTTACTTATTTTAATGGAGAATTAATAGGCCAGCAAGATGGGTGGAATACTTCCAGGCAATATACCGTACCGGCGAGGCTGGTAAAAATGGGTACGAATATTATAACCGTACGAATGATTAATAAAGCTGATGGCGGAGGACTGTTTGGGGCGAAGGATAGTTTTAATATCGCTTCCGGTAATGAAAATATTTTGATAGCGGGTGAATGGAAAATTAAAACAGCTTTACCGGTTTCCAAGTTTCCACCTTATCCTGGTGGCTTAAAACGCTGGTACCAACTCTGCGGAATGTACAATGGTATGATCGCACCTGCAGAAAATTTTACGATCAAAGGTATCACCTGGTACCAGGGCGAATCGAATGTTCGCAATTCGGGGCAGTACAGGCAATTGTTTGCTTTGTTGATATCTACTTGGCGGAGCCACAGGGGAAGTGCTCAACTACCTTTTTTGTTTGTACAGCTACCAAACATTGCTAACACATCACAATTCCAGGCACACGATACTGCATGGGCGCCACTCCGGGAGGCGCAGTTAGAATGCTTGTCTCTTACCACTACAGGCATGGCCGTTATGATTGACGATGACGGAGAAAGTTTGCATCCGCAAAATAAACAGTTGGTGGGAAAACGCTTAGCAATGCTGGCACGCAAAATTGCCTATCATGAGAAAATTGTTGCCACCGGGCCATTGTATAAGGCCATGCTTGCAAAGGCTGATTACTTAATGGTAAGTTTTAATGAAACCGGTACAGGATTGAAAATAAAGCATGGCGATACTTTAAAAGGATTTGAAATAGCAGGTGATGATAAAATATTTGTACCTGCTATAGCAACCATAGTACACAACCAGGTATTGGTGAAAAACAATGCAGTGAAAATACCGAAAGCTGTGCGATACAATTGGGCGAATAACCCTGGTGGAAATTTATATAATAATGAAGGCTTTCCAGCTTCACCATTTCGGGTGATCCTGAAAACCAGGTATTTTATTACTGGTGAATAATATTTGTCATAACGAACCCTGTTTGCCATCACTTATTATAACGCTTGTTTAACGCACTTTTGGTACTGGGATTTCCTGGTCTCATGAACACTGTAAAGCCATACTATTAATAAAAACAATAAATAATATTTTATGATACCATTATTTAAATATACAGGGTTGCTCTTCGCATTTTTTGCATTTTTTCCAGTACCTGAACTTGTGGCTCAAGCTACAGGAAAATTCATGTATCAAAACAAGAACGCACCCCTGGAAAGCCGGGTAAACGACCTGTTGCAAAAGATGACATTACGGGAGAAAGTACTTCAGTTAAATCAATATACCCTGGGTGAAAATACCAATGTAAATAATGTAGAAAAAGAAGCAGTAAGCTTAGATCCCGGAATAGGTTCTTTAATCTACTTTATGGCAGATCCTGTATTGCGAAACCAGGTACAAAAAAAAGCGATGGAAGAAACCCGACTCGGTATCCCCATTTTATTTGGCTTTGATGTAATACATGGTTACCGTACCATCTATCCAATATCTTTGGCTCAGGCCTGTTCGTGGAACCCCTCGCTGGTTACAACAGCATGTTCAATGGCAGCGAAGGAAGCAAAACTATCGGGGCTTAACTGGACGTTTTCCCCTATGATTGATGTGTCTCGTGATCCCCGGTGGGGGCGCATTTCCGAATGTTATGGTGAAGATCCTTTTACCAATGCAGTTTTTGGCGTTGCTACAGTAAAGGGGTACCAGGGCAGTAAGTTATCCGACCCTTATTCAATTGCCGCCTGTTTAAAACATTATGTGGGTTATGGCATGTCTGAAGGCGGCAGGGATTATCATTCTTCAAACATCTCCGCTCAATCACTTTGGGAAACATATATGGTACCTTATGAGGCTTGCATCAAAGCAGGCGCTGCCACTGTTATGAGTGCCTTTAACGATATCAACGGCGTACCGGCATCGGCTAATTATTATTTATTGACCACCATTTTAAAGCAACAATGGAAACATGCAGGTTTTGTTGTTTCAGATTGGGATGCAGTGGACCAACTGATACCGCAGGGGTTTGCTAAAGACAGGAAAGAAGGCTGTTATAAAGCCTTTATGGCAGGGGTGGAAATGGGGATGCATGATAAAGTTTATTTTGAAAATATGGAGCAGTTAGTGGCTGAAAAGAAAATTGCCATTTCAAAAATTGATGAAGCCGTTACCAGGGTATTATTGCTTAAATTTAAACTTGGTTTATTCGATGCTCCTTATACAACCGTTGTGCCGGAATCAATCCGTTACCTCCAACCTGCCAGCCTTGAAATTGCTGGGAAGCTTGCAGCCGAGTCTATCGTGTTGCTGAAGAATAACAATGGCGTACTACCTATAAGCAGTGGAGTAAAAAATATTGCCGTTATTGGTCCAATAGCGAGGGACACTGTGCATATATTGGGTTCCTGGTTTGCTAACGGTTTGGCAAAGGATGCCACTTCTATCATTAATGGGTTATCTGCTGAATTTACCACTGCCAAAAACATTCAATATGCCAGGGGCTGCGATTTTGATGGTACAGATGACACTGGTTTTGCAGAAGCGGTATCGCTTGCCATGCGCTCAGATGTGGTGATTATTTGTATGGGCGAAAAGAGAGAATGGAGTGGAGAAAATGCTTCAAGATCAACGATCGCATTACCGGCTATCCAGGAAAGACTGGTGCAAGAAATAAAAAAAACCGGCAAGCCGGTTATCCTTGTATTATCTAACGGACGGCCATTAGAACTGGTACGGCTGGAGCCATTGGCCGATGCCATCGTTGAAATATGGCAACCTGGCACCATGACGGGACAGGCTGTGGCCGGCATCCTTTCCGGCCGTACAAACCCGTCCGCAAAGTTGTCGGTAACTTTTCCCCTGACTACCGGCCAGATACCTACTTACTATAATATGCGGCAAAGCGCAAGACCCACTTCAGGCATTTACCAGGAGCTATCAAATGAACCGCTCTATTGGTTTGGGCACGGACTGAGTTACACCACATTTAAGTATGCTGCCATTCAGTTATCAGCTAAAAAGATCAATAAAAAGCAACGATTAATTGCAAGTATTGAGGTGACCAATACCGGCAAAGTTACCGGGAAGGAAACAGTACATTGGTTTATTTCTGATCCTTCAGCATCTATAACAAGGCCATTAAAAGAACTAAAGCATTTTGAAAAGCAGGAATTAACGCAAGGGCAAAAAGCAGTTTTTAAGTTTGAGATTGATCCAATGCGTGACCTCAGTTTTCCTGGTCCGGATGGTAAAAGGCGTTTGGAAAGTGGAACGTTTCATATTTTGGTAAATAACCAGAAAGTGACTTTTGAATTGTTGGATTGATCAGCAAAAATGTAAACGAAAAATATAAAACACCGAAGTAAAATAACCATTGATGAATAACAGAAAAATAATAATGCCGGTGATGCTACTGCTTGGTTGGGTTACTTTTTTTCAGCAATCTTCCTTCGGACAAAACCTGGTTTGGCTAATAGGAAAAGCAGATAACAGCCCGGCAGAATTTGCCTTATGGCCCGGCGAATACAAAAGTTTTGTCGCAGATTTTGGAGGGGAAACTTCGGTTTATCAGGCAGGTTATTCCCTACCTCAACAACACTGGCCTTTCGTGTTGCCCGGCCTCCTTGATAGCTGGGCAGGCGGTGGATACTGGGCTGGTTTTCATCCGAGGCATTTTCCAAGAATTATTTTTAACCTGCAATCATTACCTGCAGGAGTATGTAAGCTGAAAATATTTTTCACTGATGTTACCTCCAAAGCCCCACCATTACTACGGATTGAGGTAAACGGGCACCGCACCGAAAAACAATTGCAGCCTGGCAAAGGAACAGGGCTGGAAACAAATAGCGGTGCAGGCAAGCCGCAACTGGTAACAATAGATATTCCCGAAGATTGGTTAAAAAAAGAAACGAATATCATCCGACTGGGTAATGTGAGTGGCTCCTGGGCAGTGTTTGACGCCATCATTTTTGAATGCGATGTGCCCCTTGAAATTCAAAAAACCAGCAGCACAGTAATAGTATCTGCCAAGGCAGCAGGTTTTGAATTACTGCAGACGAAGAAAAGGGTTCAGCCACTCTTGGTTGATATTGTTCAACTGGATAAAAGTGAAACCATCATTATTGCTATTGATGGACAAAAACCATTGGTTAAAATAATTGAAAAAGGCAATACTAAAGAGATGGTATCTCAACAGGAAAATACTTTTTGAAAGTTGAAAAATTAGTCGTGTGATTGAATGTGAAATGCAATTGTATTATGGTCAGACATGCAATTCAAACCTGAAAATAAATTACAGTGCTAAACGATTTTGTCAAAAAAATGTGTGACACCGGTGCTTTTGATTTTACAATCAATAATATCTAAAAGTGTAAAAAATGCGTACTAAATATCTGATTTTTGCTGCTGTTTTTATAACCTTATCCACCCATTTATTTGGTCAATTCGACAATCCAAAATTGCCTCTTAGGGTTTCGTCTAACGGACGATCCCTGGAATATGAAAATGGCAAAGCTTTTTTTTGGCTGGGCGATACAGGATGGGAATTGCTGCATAGATTAGATAAATCCGAAGTCAATTACTATCTAGAAACGCGTGCCAGGCAAGGCTTTAATGTTATTCAGTTGGTGGTAATCCCAGAATTAAATGGACTATCTACGCCTAATCGTTTGGGTGATTTACCGTTAGTGGATTTCGATTTGGGTAGGCCCAATGAAAAGTATTTTCAGTTTGTAGATTATGTGGTTGATAAGGCAGCCAGTTTAGGTTTATTTGTTGCTATGATGCCATCGTGGGGAGATGCCTGGAATGTGCAACCTCATTCATTTAACAGGGCATACTTTACGGTGGAAAACTCGTTTGCATTTGGTAAATATATTGGCAGTCGCTACAAAAACCAATGGAATATTGTCTGGGTCATGGGTGGTGATCGAAATCCTGAAACCAGTACTCACTATGCCATAATCAGATCGGAAGTTAAAGGAATAAAGGAAGGTGATGGCGGAAAGCATTTAATGACATATCATCCTGGTGGTGATTGTTCATCTGCCAGTTTTTTTCATGAGGACAAGTGGCTTGATTTCAATATGACTCAAACTGGACATAGTGATAGAAGGGTGCCTACATACTTATATTCATTAAATAACTACGTTATGAATCCGGTGAAGCCTTGTCTTGATGGTGAACCCCGCTATGAAGATTTGCCTGTAAAGTTTTGGGAAATGAAATTAGACAGCACCTATATGAAGAATCCGTACACCATGGCTGATTCGCAAACTCCTTATGGATATTTTAATGATTATGATGTACGAACGGCTGCATATTGGTCTGTGTTTTCGGGCGCATGCGGACATACTTACGGCAATGGCAGCGTTTGGTGCTTTTGGCAAAAAGGAGTTTTTGCGCCGATTGCCATAAAACATTCCTGGCAAAAAGCAATGAATAGCCCTGGTGGTATTCAGATGGGTTATTTGCGGACTTTGATGGAGCAATTCGGGATTGATAAATTCTCTCCAGACAGGAATGCTATTACCAACAATTCATTTGCAGGACAAAATTACAATGCTGCCATTCGGGCTAAGGATGGTTCATCAACTTTAATCTATTCACCGGCTGGTGAAAAATTCAAGGTATCACTAACTAAAATTAAGGAGGGGAAAGTTTTTGCAACATGGTTCAATCCCAGAGAAGGTTTGTTTTCTAAACAAATCTCAATTGTAACATCCCAATGTATTATGGAGTTTGCACCACCATCCAAAGGAATAGACTGGGTATTAGTATTGAAGAGCGAATAACGTTTATGACACAAAATTTCCGATATATTTTTAATAGGAGTTGGTACACGCCAATTCCCGAAGCATTGAAAGTTACCGGTCACCAGCACGTTTTGGTGCCCCTTCAACTAATTTTTACAATGCTTTTGCTGCTATGTGGCATCAGCCGGAAAATTATCTACAAGGATGCAGCAGCTCCAATTGAAAGCAGCATTAAAGATTTGGTGTCTAAAATGAATGTAGATGAAAAAATTTTGCAGCTAAACCAATCTACCTATGGCATTAATAACAATGTTTATAAAATTGGTGAAGAAATTAAATCAACGCCTTTAGGCATTGGCTCGTTGATTTATTTGACTTTTGAATTGTTGGATTGATCAGCAAAAATGTAAACGAAAAATATAAAACACCGAAGTAAAATAACCATTGATGAATAACAGAAAAATAATAATGCCGGTGATGCTACTGCTTGGTTG
>JANPIJ010000219.1:0-30652 GCA_031424955.1 Ferruginibacter sp.
CTATTTTCCTGGATGAAATTGGTGAACTGCCTTTAGGTACACAGGCCCGCCTGCTTAGAGTGCTGGAAGCCGGTGAATATATACGGGTGGGTAGCAGTAAAGTTCAGAAAACAGATGTAAGGGTAATTGCGGCCACTAATAAAGAACTGTTGGAAAGCACCCAGTCGGGCAGGTTCCGCGAAGACCTTTATTATCGCTTAAACACAGTACCCATCAGGGTCCCTTCCCTTAGAGACCGGAAAGAAGATATACCATTGCTTTTCAGAAAATTCGCTTCCGATTTTTCTGACCGCTATAAAGGTTCACCCATACAATTGGAAGAAGACGCTAAAGCTATGTTAATGAGTTATCCATGGCCGGGCAATGTGCGGGAATTGAAGAATATTGCAGAGCAGATTTCGGTGTTATCAAAAGAAAAAAACATTTTTGCGAAGGAACTGAAAAACTTTTTGCCTGAAAGTAATTTTAACCGGTTGCCTGTTTTAGTGGGTGGAAAAGGCGCCCTTAGCCAGCAGGAATTTGCCAACGAAAGGGAGATTTTATACAAGTTGTTTTTTGACATGAAGAAAGATGTGAATGAGCTCAAAAAAATGTTCTTCGAAATATTGCAAAACCCGGGTATCGCACAAAATATCCCGATGTATAACAACAATGTGGATGGCATCATACCTGACCATAAACCTTCTGTATCTGCCAGTAATTTCGGCCAGCCGGGTCAGCCTGTTTTTATAAATCAAAAAGGAGAAGATATCCATCATCATGAAGCCATCGAAGAATCGTTGAGTATTATGGATAAGGAAAAGGAACTGATCATTAAGGCATTGAAAAAACATAAGGGTAAAAGAAAAGATGCATCGTCTGACCTGGGCATTAGTGAAAGAACTTTGTACAGAAAACTGAAAGAATATGATATTGAAGATTAAGGAAACTGGCAATAGGCAAAGTGCAACGGGCAACGGGCATGGTGAAAAAGGCAATCAGCAATCAGCAATTAAATATCCGGGTTATACAACAGGTAACCTGTTTTTATTGCCAGTTGGTTTATTGCTGATTGCAGTATTTTCCTTTGCTACCTGCAAATATTCTTTTAAAGATACCTCTCCTATTCCAACCGAGGTAAAAACATTCCGGGTTAATTATTTTACCAACAAGGCCCGGTACGTAAATCCTCAACTGAGCCAGGAATTAACAGAAAAAATGAAACAAAAAGTGATCGGCAATACCCGGCTTCGCCAAACCAATGATGAGGATGCACATTACGATATCAGCGGGTATGTATCAGACTACAATGTTAGCACGAGCGGTATTTCAGGTAATAATGCCAGCACCAACCGCTTATCCGTTTCGTTTCACCTGATATTCAAAAACACGTTGGATGAAAAGAAAAACTTTGAAACAGACCTATCCAATAACTTTGACTTCCCTGCTAACCAAACCCTTGAACAGGCGCAAACCGCCCTGTTTCCTGAAATAACTAAAAACATAGTAGATGGAATATTCAATAAAATATTTTCTAACTGGTAAATTATTTGAAGTTTAATAAGTAGTATTACAGCATTTATAAAAACATCCTCTGTGTATGGGTAACAGCAATTTACTTTTTGAGTCTATTTTTAAGCGAAAGTTGTCAGATGCTGGTACCCTGGAGTATCTTACTCAAATAACAAACGAACATCCTTACTTTACGCCGGCTCAATTCTTCCGGCTGCTAAAGACAGAAAAGAATACAGACAGCTATGAGCAGCAGGCAGCAAAAACTTCGTTATTGTTCAATAATCCCTATTGGCTGCAATTTCAATTGGAAGAATATCAGCCGGTGAGCGGTGAAATGATTGATACCGCACCTGGTGCAGATCTCTCAAATAACCAACATGCTCATGTTCCCGGGATTGAAACAGCTATACCAACCGAAACAATTGATTCTATTGTATCAAATAATATAAATGACAGTGCTGCAACAGTACCTGTTGCAGCAGAAAGGGAGGTTGTGCCTGATTTGGATTTGATGCCGGTAACTGAACATGTATTGAATGAAGTACCTGCTGAAAGTATTTCAGAAACAGAAACAAATCCTTTCAACCAGGAATACGATTCGCTTCCAGCCAATACGGAAGAAGCAGATGATGTGAATCCTCGTACAGATACTACTGCAGTTTCCCCTGAGACTGATTTTAAGGAGCAGTTTCATTTGGCTGATCAAATTTTGACTGATGAGGAAAATATTCCTTTAATCAGCGAACCTTCAGATACAACGACCCCTGTATACCAAAATGAATTAGATACACGTAATGAAATTACCGGTAATTCAAAAGAAAGTGATGACTCCGGCGTGGCGCAAAATATTGATGCAAATATGGAGAGCACGCACACAGTTCATTTCAACAACGAGGATAGCCCGCTTATAAATGACCCCGATACTGAGGAAACCGGGGAAGAAAGCATTAAGGAAACGGAAGCTGAACCGCTGCGTTTTAAATTAAATATTGACACGGCAAATACTACAGAAGACCAGATAACATTTGAGCCTTTACACACATCTGATTATTTTGCCAGCCTTGGTATAAAGTTAAGCGGAGAAATAATGTCGTCTGATAAATTAGGCAAACAATTAAAAAGTTTTACAGAATGGCTGAAAACGATGAAAAAAATTCATGGTGATCAGTTAATTCCACCGGGTGGCCAGGCAGATGTTTCCATTCAGAAATTAGCGGAACAATCCAATAAAGAAGCAGGTGTGGTTACTGAAGCAATGGCCGACGTATTGTTACACCAGGGCAAGGCAGAAAAGGCCATTGAAGTATATAAAAAATTAAGTTTGCTCAATCCCTCCAAAAGTGCTTACTTTGCAGCCAAAATTGATCAACTAAAAGAACATTAACATGTTAATTTTATTCGGAATATTAGTTATTATTGCCTCCATTATACTGGGTTTAATAGTATTGGTACAAAACCCCAAAGGTGGTGGATTATCAGGTAGTCTCGGTGGTTTCAGCAACCAGTTAATGGGTGTAAAACAAACTACTGACGTATTGGAAAAAGGCACCTGGATTTTTGCGGGCATCGTTGGTATTCTTTGTATAATTTCCCCTGCGTTTATTCCAAAAACCGGTGGCGGCGCATCAAAAAACGATGACCTGATAAATAGAGCCCCGGCCAGTGTACCACAACAACAAAATACAGTACCCTTACCCGGATCTGTAGTACCGGCACCGTTGGATACTAATAAAAAGTAATAAATAATTTATAATAAATTTGTCAACCTCGTCTTTAATGACGGGGTTTTTTATTTTACTTTTATTCATTTTAGAACTTGAATAATAAAAACATGGCTACAGGAAAAAAAATGGTTCGTATAATATTGCTGCTTTTGTTATTGGCGGGTGCTTTTGCAGCCTGGAGGCTATTTGGCAGCAATACCAGTTTCAGCGAAAATAAAAAGAGTTTTTACATTAAAACAGGCAGCAATTTTAATGAAGTGATGGAGGGGCTTACCACGCATGGCATTCTCAAAAACCCCGGCACTTTTAAATGGATAGCATCAAAGCTGGACTATGATAAAAAAGTAAAAGCAGGGAAATACGTCATCGACAAAGGAGAAAGCATATTTTCAATCCTTAAAAAACTTCGTTCCGGCAGGCAAACAGCCGTTAACCTGGTAATCAATAAACTTCGTACCAAAGAAGACCTTGCGAGGAAGATCGGGGCAAATTTTGAATGTGATTCTGCTACTTTCATGAACCTGCTCAATAGTGAAGATTCGTTAAAAAAATTCAGGCTGGATACCAATACGGTGATGACAGCAATCATTCCGAATACCTACAGTATTTTATGGAATACTTCCGCCAAAGGCATTTTTAAAAAATTATATGAAGAACAGGAAATTTTCTGGAATGAGGAACGGAAAAACAAAGCTACCGGCCTAAACCTTACCCCAATACAAGCCTATACGCTGGCAAGCATAGTAGAAGAAGAAACCAATGCAGAAGCCGATAAGGGAAAAATTGCCAGTGTATACCTGAACCGCCTGGAAACAGGAATGAGACTCGGCGCCGACCCAACAGTAAAATTTGCGATGAAGGACTTTGGTTTAAAAAGAATTTATTTCAAGCACCTGCAATATGCTTCACCATACAATACTTACCAGCATACCGGACTGCCACCCGGCCCTATCTGCACGCCATCCCCTAAAACCATTGATGCTGTTTTAAATTCACCAAGCACCTCTTACCTTTATTTTGTGGCAAAGCCGGACCTGAGAGGACACTCTAATTTTGCCACGACTTACGAGGAGCACCTGCGCTTTGCAAAACAATACCAGCTTGCATTGGATAGTTTAATGATGGCTAAGGAGGGTAAATAGGATTTGGATTTGCCAGGCTTATGCAGCGTTGATGGCGTAAATAAAGTTGATAATGTAGTTGAGGTTGATAAATATAAATGAGTTGAAGACACTAGCTTCCTAAGAAAACATTTTAAAGTTCTTTGAAATTACTGTTGGTAAAGGGTTTCAGCCAGATTTTTGGTTCAAACGATTTCAATCAAAATTGACCTTTTTAAGGGCTTTCCGATACGTTAAATATTGAATACTGGAAAATATTTTCTTGCCCAGTTTTGAGCAAAAACCCAGTTAAATCAACTGTTTGATAGAAACTACCAACAAGATTTCAATGAACTTAAGGATACTCGATTTATTATCTTCTAATTTTAATAGGACGCTAGTGAGTTGAAGAGAGTTATGATGGGGAAACCAATATTTATTATTTTTTGATGGAGGTAATAAACCGTAATTTTTTACTCAAAACCGATTGGCTAAAATAACAAATCATACCCGTTAAACTGAACAGGTGCTTTATGACAAAACTGGAACGCATTATAATAACCCAAACTCCCGTTGCTTTTATTTTACGCAAAAGCAAACATTGGTATTTGCCAGGTTTTGAAGGCGTTCCATTATATGATGTAATAAAATTTTTCTTCAGGCAGGTAAAAACAGTTGGACTTACCGAGAGAGCCTCGGCTATTGCCTATAACTTTATTATGGCGATCCCTCCATCTTTCTTATTCCTGTTTACCTTGATACCGCACCTGCCTTTTGTATCTAAAAGAAGTATGAAAAGGGAATTGCATAGTTTAATAGTAGATGTAATTCCTGCCAAAGTACACAATGAATACCTTATTAAATTCGTAGACTCTTTCCTGGATGATTCAAAGATCGGTTTGCTGTCTTTCGGTTTACTACTTGCTTTGTATTTTGCATCCAATGCAATGATGGGCCTGATGCGGTCATTTAATAAAAATTATATAGGCTTTGCAAAAAGAAAGGACCTGCACAACCGCTGGATGGCAATCAAATTAACAGCACTGATTTTCCTGCTGGTGTTGGGTTGCCTCATTCTGCTGATTACCCAGGGTGCAGTGCTCAAATTCATCGGTATTAAAAGTGAATTGCTAAGGGATGTTATTTTTTATGTTCGCTGGATATTTATAATAGCGCTGGTATATTATTCAATTGCTTTCATTTATAAGTTTGCTCCTGCAGTAGAAAAACGCTGGAAACTAATTTCACCCGGAACTATCCTGGGAGCTTTTCTAAGCATTTTGGCTACCTACGGCTTTTCATTTTTTGTAAACAACTTTGGTAAATACAATGCCCTGTATGGTTCTATCGGAACCATTATCGTATTCATGGCACTCATATATATTAACAGCCTGGTTTTATTAATTGGGTTCGAATTAAATGTAAGTATCAAATCGCTCCGTTCAATGGCTGAAAGACGGGAAATAGAAGAGAAAAACAAGGCCGTTAAGCTATAATTTTTACAGGAGTGGTTTGTAAAAATGAGCAGCCTTTTTTAACTTTAATCAAACTTTATTTTATGCGTAATCTATCCATAGTTGCAGGAATATGTACTGCCATTTCAATAATGGCATTTAGCATTGGTACGCCTTTACCAATTGGAAGTATTCTGCCAAAAGGCGATGTAAAAATGAAGGACATATCGGGTAAGGAAATTACCATCAAAGAGGTTAAAAAGAAGAATGGCATATTGGTTATGTTTAGTTGTAATACCTGTCCCTACGTGATTAAGAACCAGCAACGCACCAGGGATATTTGTGCTTATGCCCAAAAAATGGAGGTGGGGGTAATTGTATTAAACAGTAATGCAGCCAACCGGAATGATGACGACAGCTTTTCATCAATGAAAGAATATGCAAAGGACCAGCAATATAACTGGATATATGCAGTAGATGAAAATAACGTACTGGCCGATGCATTTGGTGCCGGCAGAACCCCCGAATGCTACCTTTTTAACAGCGATTTAAAACTGATTTATCATGGCGCAATAGATAATAATCCCGGTGATGAAAACAGCGTAACCCGAAAACATTTGGAGATTGCCATTGAAGAAATGAAAGCTGGTAAAGAAGTTTCCATGAAAGAAACCAGGAGTGTGGGTTGTGGAATTAAGCGGATAAAGGGATGATAACAGCTTGCCGGCTGGCAGTTGGTTTATTGTAAGAGATCAACGGCATATTTTTAACGATGCCTTTAATCTCGCTGTATTTACTTTATATACTTCATTTACTTTTATCATCCTGCTCCCCTATTGCCTTTTTCAGTTCAATTTCAAACTGTTCTTCCGCTATTTCGGATCCAATAAAATTTTTGTAGCCTGTTGTACCATTTACAAAAATGGTTGAAGGAATGGAGCCACTCCATTGCTTATCGATCACCGGGCAAAAATAATCAGCGTCCGACTCGTTGAGCCAAACAATATCAGCCGTAAAATTATTTTTTTTTGCAAAGCTGCCAATCCTATCGGGATAGAATGCGGGCAGGTCCAAACTCACCAGCAACAATTTCACTTTTTGCTGTTCGTATTTCTTTGAAATACTTTGAAGGTATGGAATTTCAGCTATGCATGGTTTACAAAAGGTAGCCCAGAAGTTGATGACATAAATGGTATCACTTTTACTGCTGTACAACACCGACACATCGGTTATTTTCCATGCTGGAATGGATTGGGCATTTGTAAAAAAAGCCACCAGTAAAAGCATTGCCGTTAAAGCATTTTTTTGCATAATCAAAGCTACGTTAAATCGTAATGGCCCTTTTTGCATTTAGGTTAAAAAAGCGTTTAAATTAGCTTTTGGCCAATCGCATGTTTCGAACTAATTTTGCCACGCATTAAAAGTTAATCGAATAAATCAAAAGCGGCGATTAACCCATCAACAAATCATCTAATCAACAAATTAATTAAATCATGGCATACGATGTAATTGTGTTAGGCAGTGGCCCGGGTGGGTATCCGGCTGCAATAAGAGCAAGTCAGTTAGGTAAAAAAGTAGCAATAGTAGAAAAGGAAAGCCTTGGAGGTGTATGCCTCAACTGGGGTTGTATTCCTACCAAAGCATTGCTTAAAAGCGCCCAGGTATTTGAATATGCAAAACACGCAGCAGACTATGGAATCAATATTGCCGATCCTTCACCCAATTTTGAAGGTGTTATCAAACGCAGCCGTGGCGTAGCTGATAAAATGAGCAAGGGTGTTCAGTTTCTGATGAAGAAAAATAAGATTGATGTGATTATGGGCTTTGGTAAACTGGTTGCGCCGGGCAAACTGGAAGTAACTGCTGCCGATGGAACCAAACAAATACAGGAAGCAAAAAACATTATTATAGCTACCGGCGGAAGGGCCCGCGAATTACCCAGCATGCCCATCGATGATGCAAAAATTATTGGCTACCGAAAGGCAATGGTATTGCCAACACAGCCAAAAAGTATGATTGTTTGTGGAAGTGGCGCCATCGGTTCGGAGTTTGCCTATTTCTATAACACTTTGGGAACAAAAGTTACCATTGTTGAATTTATGCCAAGGGTAGTTCCTGTTGAAGATGAAGACATCAGCAAAGAACTGGAAAAGCAATTTAAAAGACAGGGCATTACCATCATGACCAACAGTGAGGTATTGAGTGTGGATACCAGTGGTGCAGGTGTAAAAGCAAAAGTAAAAACTCCAAATGGCGAGGTTATTTTAGAAGCTGATATCGTGTTAAGTGCAGTGGGTGTGGTAGCCAATATCGAAAATATTGGTTTGGAAACACTCGGCATTAAAACGGAAAAAGGAAAAATAATTGTAGATGCTAACGGACAAACGAATGTGCCGGGTATTTATGCCATCGGTGATTGTACTCCCGGCCAGGCGCTTGCACACGTTGCCAGCAAGGAAGGAATTAATGCGGCAGAACATTTAAGCGGCCATCATCCCGAACCAATTGATTATAATAATATACCGGGTTGTACTTATTGCTCACCCGAAATAGCCTCGGTGGGGTATACTGAAAAAGCGGCTAAGGATGCCGGTTATGAGATTAAAGTGGGTAAATTTCCTTACATGGCAAGTGGTAAGGCCAGTGCAGCAGGCGCTACAGAAGGATTTGTAAAGGTAATTTACGATGCCAAGTATGGAGAATTCCTCGGTTGTCACATGATTGGCATGAACGTTACGGAAAATATTGCAGAAGCTGTAGCAGCAAGGAAATTAGAAACGACTGGCCACGAAATATTAAATACTGTTCACCCTCACCCTACCATGAGTGAAGGGCTGAAAGAAGCAACCGCAGTAGCTTATGGCGAGGCGATTGATATTTAAGACTGATCAATGATATTTAAAAAGGATTGTAAGGAAACTTATGATCCCTTTTTTTAGGCCAATTCATTCCATGTCATTTAATCAGTTTATTAATCAAATCATTGTAAGAAATTGAATGCCGGGCTGTCTTGACAGGAGATTTCCGCTTAGTTATCAAGAATATATCCCAATCTGGCTGTATTTAAACCATTTACCCTATTTTTGGCGTCCTAAAATTTAGAACTACTACTTATGGACAATTTGATCTACGTTATTCCGGCAATGGGCATTGTAGGCCTGTTATACACTTTTATAAAATTCGCCTGGGTTTCCAAACAGGATGCCGGCACTGACCGGATGAAAGAAATCAGTACTTATATCGCTGAAGGTGCGATGGCATTTTTGAAAGCAGAATATAAGATACTGGCTTACTTTGTTTTGATTGGGGCATTGCTTTTAGGCGTAATGGGATTGACGAACGAAAAAAGCCATCCAAGTATCGCATTGGCTTTTATTTTAGGCGCTTTCTTTAGCGCACTAGCAGGCTTTATCGGGATGAAAGTGGCCACCAAGGCAAATGTACGAACAGCACAAGCTGCTCGTACAAGTTTGAGCAAGGCATTATTAGTGTCATTTACCGGTGGATCTGTGATGGGAATGGGTGTGGCCGGGTTAGCAGTGCTTGGACTGGGTGGTCTTTTTATTGTATTAAAAATGATTTTTGCTCCGGATGCTGCAGTTGCCAGTATTGAAATGGAGCGTACCATAGAAATATTAACCGGCTTTTCGTTGGGTGCTGAATCAATTGCATTGTTTGCACGTGTAGGAGGCGGGATTTATACAAAAGCTGCAGATGTTGGTGCCGACCTGGTAGGTAAAGTAGAAGCCGGTATCCCGGAAGATGATCCCCGCAACCCTGCAACTATTGCAGATAATGTGGGTGACAATGTAGGTGATGTTGCCGGTATGGGAGCCGATTTGTTTGGATCATATGTTGCAACCGTTTTGGCTACCATGGTATTGGGAAGAGAAACCAATGCATTAACGGATAATTTTGGCGGAATGTCTCCTATTCTGCTGCCAATGCTGATTGCATCCATGGGAATTTTATTTTCCATCATCGGGACATTCTTTGTTCGTATTTCAGAAAATGCAGGACTTAGTACCAATGCGGTACAAAAAGCTTTGAATATGGGTAACTGGGGTTCAATTGTATTAACCGGTATCGCCTCCTATTTTTTAGTGAGCTGGTTAATGCCGGAAACAATGACCTTACGTGGACATGAATTTACCAAAATGGGGATATTCGGCGCCATAATGGTAGGTCTTGCAGTAGGTACTTTAATGAGTATCATTACTGAATATTATACGGCAATGGGAAAACGCCCGGTAATGAGTATCATCCGTCAATCGGCTACAGGACATGCTACCAATATTATTGGAGGACTGGCGGTAGGTATGGAAAGTACTTTACTACCAATATTAGTTTTAGCGTCGGGCATTTACGGATCTTATGCATGTGCGGGATTATATGGAGTGGCCATTGCAGCAGCGGGTATGATGGCAACCACAGCCATGCAATTAGCCATTGATGCTTTTGGCCCAATTGCGGATAACGCCGGTGGTATCGCGGAAATGAGTGAATTACCTAAGGAAGTAAGAGAAAAAACAGATATATTGGATGCCGTAGGTAACACAACTGCTGCAAGTGGTAAAGGATTTGCCATTGCATCTGCAGCTTTAACTGCGCTTGCTTTGTTTGCGGCATTTGTTGGAATTGCCGGTATTGATGGTATTGATATTTACCGAGCGGATGTTTTGGCAGGTTTATTTGTAGGCGGTATGATTCCATTTATCTTTTCTTCACTGGCAATAAGAGCAGTTGGTGAAGCCGCAATGGCGATGGTGGAAGAAGTGCGCAGGCAGTTCCATTCCATTCCGGGAATAATGGAAGGAACCGGTAAACCTGAGTACGATAAATGTGTGGCTATTTCTACCGAAGCATCATTGAAAAAAATGATGTTGCCCGGGGCAATTGCATTATTATCTCCTCTTTTTATAGGCTTTGTTTTTGGCCCTGAAGTATTGGGTGGATTCCTGGCCGGGGCTACGGTTAGTGGGGTATTGATGGGAATGTTCCAGAATAATGCCGGTGGTGCATGGGATAACGCAAAAAAATCTTTTGAAAAAGGAGTGGAAATAAATGGCGAAATGTTTTACAAAAAATCAGAACCACACAAGGCTTCGGTTACCGGCGACACGGTAGGTGATCCGTTTAAAGATACCTCCGGCCCATCTATGAACATCCTTATCAAATTAATGAGTATTGTTAGTTTGGTAATTGCCCCTACCCTTGCAGTTATTCATCATGATAAAATTGAAGCAAACAGGAAGGCCCAACTGGAAACCCTGATAAAAATGAGTGCAGGTAAAAACAGCATCGAAACAAACAAGCAATAGGATGACTATTATCTATTTCTATAAAGGCACCTGGTAGCCAAGGATACTTTCATCATAAAACGAGGGAGATTCTTTAGTTATCCAAATTGGTAACTGGTACATGCCAAATTAAAATATTTTAAAAGGCCCGGAGTAATTCCGGGCTTTTTTAAATTGATACCTGCCTGACTTAAAAGGACCGATGTATATGAAAGCTCCATAAAAAAAATTACCTGTCTTATTTGAGATGTATTTTAGTAGGTTAATTTGACATCAAAAGGAATGTGATATATTTCATTTTTTATCACATTTCAAAAACAAAGCATTCTCTTACAACTTAACTATGTTTTTACCTGACCTTTTTTTTGTATTTTTAATATAAATAATATTTCCATTGCCTCCTGCCATATTATATTACGCCATCCCCTTCTTTGTTTTACTGCTTTCTGTAGAGGCCTGGTTCTCTTACCGGGAAAATAAAAAATTATACGAGCTAAAAGATACCCTCGGCAGTTTGGGTTTGGGCATCGGAAATGTTTTGACCAGCCTTTTTACCAAGGCTTTAATTTTTGGCCTCTTTACATTTATATATCAATTCAGGTTATTCAATCCCGATGAAGGCACCTGGTGGTATTGGTTGCTGCTGTTTTTTGCGGATGATTTTTCTTACTACTGTTTTCACAGGGTAAGTCATCATGTAAATTTTTTCTGGGCCAGCCATGTAGTACATCATTCTTCCCGGCATTATAATCTTGCCGCCGCACTTCGACAAACCTGGACGGGAAATGCAACCGGGGCCTTTCTTTTTTGGGCATGGATGCCATTGGCAGGATTTCACCCTATCTATATATTATTGATGCAACAAATCAGCCTCATCTACCAGTTTTGGATTCATACGGAAACCATTGAAAAACTTCCGAAACCGATCGAGTTAATTTTCAATACCCCTTCGCATCACAGGGTTCACCACGGCAGTGATTTGAAGTACTTAGATAAAAACCATGCAGGTATATTAATTATCTGGGATAGATTTTTTGGGAGTTTTCAACCCGAAGAAGAAAGGCCCAAATATGGCTTGACAAAAAATATTGAATCATTCAATCCCGCGGTGATTGCATTTAAAACATGGATAGACCTTTTCAAAAAGGCATACGCTTCCGGCTCCATCATTACAGGTTTAAAATATTTTATTCATTCACCAGGGTGGAGCCACGATGGCAGCAGTAAAACAACTGCTGAGTTAAGAAAAACCGGATCAGAAGGAGTAAATAATAAAACTAGCCAATTATAGTAAGTTTAAGCTTTACCTATCTATTCACTTACCAATTTCTGTGATAGCATACTTATTATCTTCAACGGTAGAATGCAAGTAACTGCCATTAAAATGAGTTTTCAATTGGTTATTTTGCCTTGACGGGTATCGCTGATCATCAATCGAAAATGCAGGCAAAGTGATTGCATTATAAATGTAAGCCAATGCATTTTTTATCCGAACATATTAAACAACGATTATTTTATTCAAAAAATAAAATACAATTAAGCCGAAGCAGCTAATGAGCGGCTTCAATGTCCGGAAAAAGGATATTAAACCGTCACCCAAAAGATCGGTCAATCCGTTTAACCTGTAAAGATGTACTTCTAATGAAAACACATGGTATTAATAACCAATATATTCTGTATACATGGGGCCGAAAAAACGACTTTGACAGGCTGGATAGCAGAAAAAAGAGAAAAAAACGAGAATACGATATTATTGGTATATGAATTGCAAGTTGCTTGTCAATAATTATTCATATAGAAATTTGTAGTATCGAATAACGAAATATTTAACCAGTCCCAAATGCCCAGATTAATTTTCATTTTGCCTTTTTTATTATTACCCTTTATTGCAAAGTTGCAAACTGCGGATTTTACTTTTCAAAGTAATACCGGCGTATTTTGTAATCCAACCACAATAACCTTCACCCAAACCTGCACAGGAAGTCCTACAGGATTTATTTGGGATTTTGGAAACAATACAGCGGCCTACAGTGCAATAGCATCGGCAACCTATACAACAGCAGGAATTTTTACGGTAAAACTCACAGCAATTTACAATCAAACATCTAGTGAAATCATTAAAACGATTGTAATCAATCCTACTATCCTTCCTACCATTGGCTTCGACAGAAATTATATTTGTATACCAGGTGCGATAAACTTTAGCGGAAATTCAAATGGCAATATAACAAATTATGCCTGGGATTTTGGCGACACTACCGGTATCATCAATGCGCTGACAAAAGACATAGCACACAATTATTCAAATTTTGGTAATTACCAGGTGACCTTAAAAGTAACCGATATAAATGGTTGTACCGGAACTGCCACAACTCCCGTTAAAGTAAATAAACCTGCCATTGCAGCAACAGCCAGCCCCTCCAATGGCTGCATTCCTGCTAATGTAAATTTTAATTCCAATGTGAATGTCCCCTTAAATGACGCAGTTAGTAGTTATACCTGGAATTATGGTGACGGCAGCCCCATAAATACTACCGCTACTAGTAGTACGAGTCACTCCTACCCTTTTGTGGGATCGTATTCACCTACTTTAAGTATTATAACCAACGAAGGTTGTACAAATAACTTTAATTTTCCTGCAATAGCATTTGGAACACCCCCCGTGAACCACATTGCCTATCCTAAAAAAACGGTAGTATGTGGATCGGAAATCCCCGTCTTTGTATCTAAAGCAACTAACGCTAACAGGTATGATTGGAACTTTGGTGACGGAACCACGGGTTTTACTTTTGATACACTTATTCAACATAAATACATTACCCTGGGATTTAAAACGGTTAGTGTTACTCCACTTTTTAATGGCTGTCCTGGCACTACTATTAGTTTTCAAATAGAAGTAGTGGGCGTTATTGCAAAATTCACCTATTCCAATACCTGCGCCAACAAAAAAACGTATTCGTTTACTAATACCAGCCTTGGTAATTTATCATCCGTATTATGGAATTTCGGTGATAACAGTTCTACGGTAACCACAACTAATGCAATACATACTTTCCCTGCCACTGGCCAATTTGCAACCACACTAACTATAACCGATTCAGCAACCGGTTGTTCCGACAATTTCTCACAGCCAGTTTATACCGCTGATCCGGTTCTTGTAAATACAGATTCCTCGATTTGTAAATACGTACAAACTGTTTTCACAATCACTAATAATTACACCAATAATGGTGCAATCTATAACTGGAATATTGTTGGGCTGAGAATTGCGGGCACTTCGAATTCGACAATTGGCGTAAATGCCAACACATTGGGCATTTATAATAATTTCGTGTCCATAAATTATGGGCCACAAAGTTGCCTGGATACCATTCAACTGGATCATCCGATTATTGTAAAAGGGCCGGATCTGAACTTTACTTCACCCGCCACTCTATGTTTTAATAACCCGGTCAACATTACAAATTTGTCGAAACCTTTTATTGCCGCTGATTCAATTAATTTGTGGTATTGGAATTACGGAGAAAAGATTACCAACGACACCACATACCAACCGCTTACCTTTCAATATCAAAATCCGGGATCTTATCAAATAAAACTGACTGCGTTCGATATCCGTGGCTGTAAAGACAGCCTGATAAAAATTGTAACTATCAATCCGCTTCCTTTTTTAAGAATTGTTCCACAAATAGACACCATGTGCCTGGGGCAACCGGTAGCAATTCAGACTTTTTCAAATAGTAGCTTTTTGTGGACACCGGCTGCTACCCTTTCTTGTAATAGTTGCGATTCAGCAATTGCAAATCCTTTTATCACCACAAAGTATTATGTGAAAGCTACCACAGCATTCAATTGCAGTGTTGATGACAGCGCACTCGTAAAAGTGTATGCACCCTTTAATGCCGTTTCCCCGGTAAATAATTATTATATATGCAGAAACGAAACCGTTCAACTGGATATTGGACCTAAGACAAACCTTGTAACCTGGTCCCCGCCTGCAGGATTATCAAGTACTACCAGTTTTACCCCAATCGCTGCTCCTCAGCAAAGTACTAATTATGTGGCCACAATATCAGATTCGGTAGGATGCTTTAGCAGTACCATTTCAATCAATGTAATTGTAAAATCTTTACCTACCGTTGATGCCGGACCAGATAAAACTCTTCCTTACAATTCATCTTTTACTATTACTCCTACTTACAGTAATAATGTTGCCAGTTACACATGGACACCGGCTACCCAGCTTTTTTGCAATAATTGTGCTTCTCCCGTTGGAACGGCATTAAGTTCCGAAAACTACCTTATTAAAGTGACATCCGACAGCGGGTGTGTTGCAAATGATAATATCAGCATATTTGTAGAATGTAAAAATGCCAACATCTTATTGCCTAAGGCTTTTAGCCCGAACAATGATAATCTAAACGATTATTATTATCCATTAACAAGAGGAATAAAATCAATTACAAAATTTTTGATTTATAACCGGGAGGGGAAAGTCGTGTACGAGGCTAAAAACTTTGTCCCTAACAGTAAGTCTTTTGCATGGAACGGAACCTATAAAGGCCAGTTTCAACAATCGGCTGCTTATGTTTATATATTGGAAGCCATTTGTGACCAGGGGCAAATATTAACCCAAAAAGGTAGTTTTCTATTGCTAAGGTAACCATTCACCAATATGAATCTGATAAAAAATTAGTTACTCAATATTTGCTATCCTATACAAAAAATTCAGGCGCCCCGGTTATTTTATTTCGGCAAAGCGCCTGTTTTTTTTCAATTTCGCGATAAAACAATTATCCCTCCAACGGGGAAAAGATCATTTACCAAATAGTAAATGACTAACTCCTTAATAAAAAATCCAAAAAAATGATAAATGGTTTTTAGTATTACGAAATTATTCTTACTTTGCTATACGAAACAAATCGTATTATGATATTGAATAAAAATAATAAGCCTACAGAAAGTGAATTGGAAATACTCCAGGTATTGTGGGATAAAAGTACCGCCACTGTACGAGATGTGCATGAAGAACTCCTAAAAACAAAAGACGCCGGATATACAACTACACTTAAACTGATGCAGATAATGTTTGAAAAGGGTTTGGTTGGCAGAGACAGCAGCAATAAGACACATATTTATCACCCCTCCGTAAGTAAAGAAAGTACGCAAAACCTATTCCTGAATAAGATGATTGATTCCTTATTTGCCGGTTCCTCTGCGCAATTGGTAATGCAGGCTTTAGGAAATCATAAAGCTTCGAAAGAAGAACTGGAGGAGATAAAAAACTTTTTAAACACAATCAAATAGCATTAAACATATGCAATTTACTGTTTTTGAGCAATCTCTTTTACTTCAATCTATCGGTTGGGCCATTATAAATAGCGTATGGCAAGTAGGGGCTTTATGGTTATTATATAAACTTATTACATATATCAGTAGTAGCTTATCCGCCCTGGTTAAATACAATTTGAGCATCTCCCTACTTTTCACCTCTCTGTTATGGTTTATACTTACCATTTTTAAAAATTACCAAATACTCATAGCTGCGGCCCCCACTGATGAAATATTTATTCCAGGTCGTTTGCTGGTTGTATTAACATCCGCTGGCAATTTACTTCCTTACCTGTCCATTCTTTATTTCATAATTCTTTCCTTTTACCTGGCGAGGTTTGTAAAAATTTTATTTTCAACCCGTTTTATTCAAAAGGATGGGTTGACAAAGGCTCCGGTCGATTTCCGTTTATTTATAAATAAAAATGCGCTGCATATAGGAATTAAAAGAAAAGTGCAGGTTTGGATATCTGAAAACGTTGATGTGCCATCAGTAACCGGCTTTATTAAACCCATTGTTTTACTACCAGTCGCTATTGTTAATCATTTAACCATTCATCAAATGGAAGCGATTTTATTGCATGAGTTGGCACATATCAGGAGAAATGATTACCTGGTCAATATCTTTCAGCTAATAATTGAGCTGGTTTTGTTTTTTAACCCGTTTGCACTGTTATTAAGCAGGTATGCAAAAGAAGAAAGAGAGAACTGCTGTGATGATTGGGTTAAAAGCTTTCAATATGATCAGTACGAATACTCAAAAGCTTTATTGACCTTGGAGGAACAACGGAATTTCAGTCAATTCAGCTTCGCATTAACAGCAACAAATGACAAAAAGAACCTGCTAAAAAGAGTAAAACGGCTTTTTAACACCATTCCTCAAACAACTTTCAGCCCCTATCAACAATTCAAGCTGGCATGTTTAGGAATACTTTTGATGGCCGGAATGTTTACAATTTTCCCATTTATCGGTAGTAAACCGGTAAGTACCTTAAATGAAAAAGCAAAATTGTATGATAAAAAACCAACATTGAAAATAGGACGTTTTGCTAAAGTAACTCAAGAAACCCAACTAAAGGGCGTTATAAAGAACAGTCCGGTAATGCAGGTGAATGAAAACACGGCGGTGGTAGTAAAGGGGAAACAAAGGAAAAGACAAACAAAACAGCCGGAAAATGACTTTGTGAATGCTTTTATCAATGAAGAATTATTAAACCCGGATGTTAACAACGAGGCAATCGTTTCCCTGGTAGCTGAAAAAGAAATTCCCGGTTCAAGAATCATTGTAAAAATAGAGGACCAGCAGTCTGGCAAAAAACAAACAAATACCTACATTTTTGAATTAAACAACACCGAAGGTAAAACGGACATTAAGCCGCTGATTATGATGAATAAATTTAAAGTGAGAAGTAACAAATCTGCTCTCAGGACTGTGCAGGATTCCTTAAATACATCTAAAAAGCCCGCAATTAAAAAGAGAATAACTTCCTGATCCGGATTTTATTTCATGGTAAACGCCATAATTTTTTACAGTTAATGACATAAAACTTATCCAACTATCTGGAACTTGCCAATGTATGCTACTTTCAATTTCCTTTGATTTTATTACCTTCCCTTTGATGTATTTTCCAATTTATTTTCTCATTTCATTTTAAAGATTCTGGTTCTCCAAAATTAATCCGGACATTGTCGATCTGCCTGAAAGAGGTTTGATCATTTTCGGCCCGCTGAGCGATTGGTATAAAAATCAAAAAGCCCGATAGAAATCGGGCTTTTGTTTACGAACCTAAATCGGTTCTGTAACCCCCAAAGAAAACATCTTGTTTACCAAGCACAAGTGCCATTTATCTTCGGGTTTGTATATAAACGCCAATTGTTTTCTATTATTTTATTGGGTCGATAATTTTGTTACAATTGTCTATTAGTTGCCTCCATTTTAAAATGGCATCAATATCCGGCTACCTGGTGAATCTGGTTTTCACCTAAGCTTCACTCCACCATTCGCACCAATTTCCGCAGTTTTTTAAACTGGGCTTTGCCCGAATTTCTTCCTCTCAAAACCTGGTACCCCAATAATCTCTCAAGAAATTTCGAGGCGAAAACAACGACTTTCAAAAGGAGAGACTTTCAGATTTATGCATTAATAATCCAGTGAAAGTAACATGACATAACTACATGCCGTAATTATTGCTTTTCGCCTTATTAGTGAAAACTGTTTTAAAACCCGACACGAGGTAAAATGGCATTTATGGAACACCAGCTATCTGATCAGCAAAATCAGCAAAATATCAGCATTCCGGGGGGTAAAATATCAAAAAAAAAGAAATACCAATTTTATATAAACTCAAAATTAATATAAACAACACAATTAATTGATTATGAAGTATATAAGAAAAATACTACCATTAACTAAACCTATGATAGATTCATGTATAATTTTTGAGTTTTTATAGCCATTCAGACCACATATATTGATTATTAAATAAAAAATAAAATTTATAATAACTTAATAAACAATTAATTAAAATTAAATTTTAAATACTAATTTAATTAGCTTACCTTTTTTGCTGATTGGCCATTCTGATAGTTGATTATGCTAAAAGATATAGTAATCAATTTAACTATCTTATAAACCTGCTTTCCCGATATGTACTTAACTTGCCCCCAACTTCAAATAATATTTAATAAAATGAAACTGGTAAAATCTGTTCCCCTTCTACTTTTAATAATGCTGACAATATTGCTGTTTTCCTGTAGTACACCTAAAGAATTGGAGTATAGGGATTTTAATAATTTCACTATAGATAAAATTGGCTTCTCCGCTACAACCATTAAAATGGATCTTGTTTATTATAATCCAAACAACTTCGGCCTTCAATTAAAATCCACCGACCTTGATGTTTTTGTAGATAATAATTACCTGGGGCACACCGTGCAGGAGCAATTCGTTTCAATTCCTGCGAGAGCAGAATTCGCTGTTCCTATTAAAATTGATGTAGATATGAAAAACTTGTTGAGGAACGGTTTGGCGTCAATAATCAACACGGAGCTAAACGTAAAAGTAACCGGATCTGTAAAAGTGGGAAAGGCTAACCTGTTTAAAAGCTTTCCTGTAAATTATGAAGGCAGGCAAAAATTCACGATGTTTTAAGTCACAAAAAAACCGCCATCAGGCGGTTATCATTTTTCTTAATTGGAAAAATTTCTATTTGGGATCCGGAGTGTTTGCATTTATTGTACGAGCCGGTTTCTTACAACATTTGGGTAATTTGTTGTAAGCGCCCTCTTCAGCGGTAACATCATCGGCATCATATCCCACATTGGCGATAGCGGCTTTTAATTGCTCAATATTGTTCCGGTCAGTTAAAAATGTAACTGAAGTTGTCTTCTTCTTATAATCCACTTTTACCGCAGATACGCCCGGTTCCCGGCCCAGGTATTTTTCAATTTTCTCCTTACACATTTCGCATTGTACTGTAGGTGTTTTTATTACTGCTTTTTGCACAGCTTTTTGCTGAGCAAAACTCACTGTTACCAAACCGGCCAGCGATAACAGCGTCAACTTAATTGCTTTCATAATTGATATTTTCTTAAAGTTTTTAAATTACGTTCCAATTTGCCGGGTCCTCCCGCCAGTTTAACAATGTGTTTTGTTGTTCGGGGCTTACAATACCATTTTCTGTTGCCAACTCAATAAGTGTATTATAATCAGTTAAGGAGGTATATTTTACTCCGGCCAGGGCAAAGGCCTTTTCAGCGACATCAAATCCATAAGTAAAAATTGAAACCATACCCACTACTTCAACCCCCTCCTTTCTAAGAACTTCTACTACTTCAAGACTACTTTTGCCAGTGGAAATGAGATCCTCTATAACAACCACTTTACTCCCTTTTTCAAAAAAACCTTCCACCTGGTTTCCCAAACCATGCTCCTTGGGTTTAGGACGTACGTAAATATAGGGTAGCTTTAACTGGTCAGATACCATCGCTCCCCAGGCAATTCCGGCGGTTGCAACACCCGCAAGAAGGTCAGCCTCAGGAAATTGCTCAAACACAACACTGCACAACTCGCTTTTAATAAAATCTCTTATGAATGGAAATGACAATACTTTTCGGTTATCACAATAAATCGGGCTCTTCCAACCGCTTGCCCAGGTAAAGGGTTGTTGCGGACTTAATTTAATTGCATTAATTTGTAATAGTTTTTCAGCGGTTGCTTTTTTATCTGTCATGCCGCAAATTTATAAAAAAGCGATTAGCTTTCCTTTTTTACTATTTGTTAAAGTGCATTACTTATAAAGGCGGGTAAGTTTTAATAGTCAATGAACAAAACAACCAGATAATATCATGCATATAAAAATCTACTTTGATGATAAACCCGTCTATCTCTGTGATGAGATTGACAAGGAACTGAATGAAATTTTGCACCACCCTGATGCTGTATTTGTTGACGAGATTTCCGGTCCCGCTATCAAATCTTTATTGCATGAAATAAAAAAAGAAGAATTTCACGCCGGGGTATTATGGAATACAGACCTGGAAAAATTAAAAAAAGCCTTCTTAAAATATTTTCAATTGATAGAAGCTGCCGGAGGTATTGTTCAAAACGAAAAAAAAGAAATACTGTTTATCTACCGGCTTGAGAAATGGGATTTGCCTAAAGGTAAGGTAGAAAAGGGAGAGGATCTGCAGCAATGTGCTATCAGGGAGGTAGAGGAAGAAACCGGCGTTACAAAGCTAAAATTGAAAAATAAAGTTGGCGAGACCTACCATACTTACAATGCTTTTGGAAAACATTTCCTGAAGGTTTCTCACTGGTATTATATGACCTGCAAAAATGGTCAAAACCTTGTTCCACAAACAGAAGAAGACATTACTGATATAAAATGGGTAAAAACAAAAGACATTAAAGAACCACTTAAAAACACCTATCCATCCATTAAAGATATCCTGGGCGTTTTTTTTGACATTCCCTGAGAAAATTAAAAGGCTTTATTTAATATGGCCACCGTAAGCCGGCTTATACAAATCAGTTTGTCAAGTTCATCGTAAATTTTAACATCCCAGACATGGGTAGTTGCGCCCAAGTGCAATGGTTTAGCTATTCCTGTTACGTAGCCCTGCCTTGCACTTCTTATATGATTGGCATTTATTTCAAGCCCGACACAAATAAATTTATTGGGATCAATTACTAACTGTGAAGCCACACTTCCTGCCGTTTCACTCAGGGCACAACTGGCTCCACCATGCAAAAGGCCATAAGGTTGTTTGGTGCGATGGTCAACCGGCATCTTAATTTTTATATAATCGTCCCCGATTTCTGTCCATTCCATACCCAGGTGTTCCGCCATTGTATCTACTGCAAAGGGAACAAGATCTGCCACTTTAATATTTTTTTTGAACCAGATTGACATATTGAGATCATTTTAATTTTAGTTTACTAATAGATTGATTCACCACGTCAGGAAGGAATTGCGAGACATCACCGCCATTTTTTAATACATCCCTTACAAGAGTGGATGCAATAGAGGTGTATTGTGGTAAACAAGTTAAAAAAACTGTTTCTATATGCCCATCAATACTCCTGTTCATATCTGCAATTGCTTTTTCGTATTCAAAGTCGTTTACATACCTTATCCCACGCAAGATAAAATTTGCGCCAACCATTTTGCAGCAGTTTACAGTAAGTCCATCGTAAACGACCGCCGTCACTTTTGGTTCATCCTTGTAAATTTCCAGCAACCAGTTTAACCTTTGTTCTTCGCTAAACATGGGAACTTTATTAACGTTTCTACCGATTCCAATTACGAGTTTATCAAACAGAGGCATCGCCCTGTCAATAATATCAATATGTCCCATCGTTACAGGGTCAAATGTGCCGGGAAATAAACAGGTGCGTTGCATATTGATATTCCGTTATGATGGTAATTTTCAAAAGTTTTAACGGGGAAGATTATTTGTAAAGAGAAATATACATCCAAATTTCCAAAAATTCACTTTATTATAATAAATCGTGAATCAGTAATCAAATGTATTATTTTAAAAGCAGTTAAGATACAATGATTAATCCGGCCTTTTACCTGCCAACAGGTACAAGGCCGCCATTCTTACTGCTACACCATTTTCTACCTGCTGCAATATAATTGATTGATTGCCGTCGGCTACATCACTGTCAATCTCTACCCCCCTGTTAATTGGGCCCGGATGCATGATAACGATCTCCTTCTTCAATCCATCTAATAATTTTTTACTTACGCCATAGGCGAGGTTATATTCCCGGAGCGAAGAAAAAAGCACCTGGTTTTGCCGCTCCAGTTGAATCCGTAATACATTCGCCACATCGCACCATTCCAGCGCTTTCTTCAAACTATACTCCACCTTTACCTGAAGGGCTTCCCGGATATATTTTGGTATTAACGTGGGAGGTCCGGCTACCATCACTTCAGCTCCCATCTTTTTCAACAAATAAATATTGCTTAATGCCACTCTTGAATGCATAATATCACCAACCAATACAATTTTTTTCCCTTCCAGGCTACCCAGTTTTTCTTTAATTGAAAAGGCATCTAATAGTGCCTGCGTGGGATGTTCATTAATTCCATCTCCCGCATTTACAATGGCTGCCGGAATATGCCTGGCTAAAAAATGAGGAGCTCCGCTGGCACTATGCCGCATTACAACCATGTCTACCTTCATGCTCAGGATATTATTCACGGTGTCCAGCAAAGTTTCACCTTTTGAGACGGAAGATGCGGACGCAGAAAAATTGATGGTATCGGCACTTAATCGCTTTTCAGCCAGTTCAAATGAAATGCGGGTCCGGGTGCTGTTTTCGTAAAATAAATTAACAATGGTAATGTCCCTTAATGAAGGAACTTTTTTAACGGGACGTTGTAAAACTTCTTTGAATTGTGAGGCAGTAGCTAAAATCAGAGAAATATCTTCCGGTGTTAGATCTTTAATGCCCAATAAGTGTTTGGTGGATAGTTGCATTAAGCGTCAAAGCTAATAGATTTGTTTGAATTTTATAGCACGAATGATCAAATTTTCCGAAGATGCATAAATGGATATCCATAACAGCGGTATTTTTATGAACGGGAATGAAGTTGCCAGTTTAACCCGGAAGCCCTGGAGTCTAATCAGGTCAGATACCTGTTTTCATTATCACGCAAAGTAAAAAATCTGCATAATAATAATTCCAGTGATGACGTTATTTTCAATATAAAACAACTTCTTCCCTATCCCATTCGATTTTTACTTTTTGAGAAAATGCTGTATCAATTGAAATTCCTGAATAATCCGGCTGAATGGGTAGTTCCCTATTAAACCTTCGGTCAACCAGCACACACAACTCAATTTTTTGCGGCCGGCCAAAATCCTGAATCGCATCCAATGCCGCCCGGATAGTTCGGCCAGTATATAGAACATCATCAATCAATATCACAATTTTACCCTCAATGGAAAAAGAAATATCCGTTTTATTGGCAATATGCAGTTGGTTCCTTACGTCGTCCCTGTAAAAAGTGATATCCAAAATACCATATTGTACCTTTTCACCCGGAGAAAGGGCACGTATCCCTTCCACAATTAACTTACTTATTTGAACGCCCCGTGGCTGCATGCCGATAAAAACTACTTCATTTAAATTTAAATGATTCTCAAGGAGCTGGTGTGCAAGCCTCAAAATAGTTAAATGTAATTGTCGCCTGTCAAGTATTGTTTTCAAACTTTAATATTATAAGGCGAATTTATCTGATATTGTCCGAATAAAAAAGGGTTGAAAATATTCAACCCCATTTACTTCATAAGTACGAATTGGAATGCATCAATAACTTTCTTTTATATTAACTTAATTCAATTATCAACATTCACAGAATTATCAAAAACAACATGTAGTCTATTTGTGTTTTAGCGCTTTAAACTGGTAAAACACTCCTAACTGAAAAACGCGGTTTGCTGCTTTAGCCGAGGTATTATCATTTAGTTTCGCCAGTCCCAGGTTAAATCGTGCGTCAAATCCAAAACCGGATGGCATAATATAGCCACCACCAAATACCCATGACACATCAACATCTTTATATCCGTTCTTAATATCGACTTTAGTATTTGACCCCTTTTTATAATCTGAGCTAAGCAATACTCCCACCTGTGGTCCGGTTTGTAAACGAAATCCGGAATTGAACATGTACATAGCTAATGCGGGAAAATTCAGGTAGTTTAAACGGTATACTTCGTCATTACTTGTTTTAAAACCCTGGGATGAAAAAACGATTTCAGGTTGTATCGCAAATTCTTTACTTAGGTGAATATGCACCAGGCCACCTACAAACGGAGAAAGCCTTGGATCGATGTTGGAAGTATTGGGAATATCAACATTGGAAACATTTAATCCGCCCTTAATTCCTAATTGTATATGTTGCGCATTTAATATAAAAGCGCAGGCAATAATTGCTGAGGTAAGAAATGTCTTTTTCAATTTTTGTAAGATTTGGTTTTAAATGAATTTCATTAACAATAGGCCAAATGATATGCCACTAACATATTTTTCAACCATTGGCTCTTAAACGCTGCGTCTATAAAGTATTGAGACAGTGTATTAACCTGGAAAATTTATTTACTGTAGAATTAAATACCCAAACAATTCCCTAACAGGGATTTTTGGGTGCGGCTCAAATAATTTTGTTCGGTTAGATTAAAAACCGCTTTTTAAACCTGTAATAAAAAAACCGCTTCACATTACATGAAACGGTTTTTAAATAAATGAAGCTTACGTTAATTATTTTTCTAACATAAACGGATACCGGTAATCAGTTACCGGGGTAAATGTTTCTTTAATAGTTCGTGCGCTTAACCAACGATACAGGTTTAACATACTACCCGCCTTATCATTTGTGCCACTTGCCCTTGCACCCCCAAAAGGTTGTTGGCCCACCACTGCGCCTGTTGGTTTGTCATTGATATAAAAATTACCGGCGCTGTTTCGCAATTTGTCCGTTGCCAGTTCTACTGCATACCTGTCCCGGGCAATAACAGCACCTGTTAATGCATAAGGAGAAGTACTGTCTACCAGTTTCAAAGCATCCTCGAATTCATTTTCATCATATACATATAAAGTAAGTACCGGGCCAAACAACTCTTCGCACATGGTAATATATTTTGGATCGGTAGTTTCTATTACAGTGGGCTCAATAAAAAACCCCTTTGATTTATCACATTTTCCGCCGGCGATAATTTTGGCGTTGCTACCTTTTTTTCCTGCCCCCTTTATGTAACTTTCCAATTTATCAAAACTCTTTTCATCAATTACAGCATTGATAAAATTGGTAAAATCTTCCGTAGTCCCCATTTTCATGGTCTTCAATTCCGCAACCAGTTTCTTTTTTACTTCTCCGGCTAAATTTGATGGAATATAAGCTCTGGATGCCGCGGAACATTTTTGCCCCTGGTATTCAAATGCCCCCCTGGCCAAGGCAGCAACTACTACATCCGGGTTGGCAGATTTATGGGCAATAACAAAGTCCTTACCACCGGTTTCACCAACAATACGGGGATAAGATTTGTATATTCCCGCATTGGCACCAATCGTCTTCCACATAAAATTAAATACCCCTGTACTCCCGGTAAAATGAACGCCTCCAAAATCGGGATGGTTAAAACATACTTCGCCTAATACCGGCCCATCAACAAATACCAGGTTGATAACACCGTCAGGTAATCCTGCTTCTTTTAATATACGCATGAAAACCTGGGCGCTATACACCTGTGTATGGGCACATTTCCAAACTACCACATTACCACACATCGCTGCACTGGTAGGCAGGTTACCCCCGATGGCAGTAAAATTAAATGGAGTAATAGCCAATATAAAACCTTCAAGTGGCCTGTACTCTACCCTGTTATTCATACCAGCACTGCTGATAGGTTGCTGACGATAAATTTCACTTAAAAAATGTACATTGAACCGTAGAAAATCAATGAGTTCGCAGGCTGCATCAATTTCTGCCTGGTAAGGATTTTTACTTTGCCCAAGCATAGTACTACCTACAATATATGGACGATATTTAGTAGCCAGTAAGTCTGCCGCTTTTAAAAATATATTCGCCCTGTTTTCCCAACTGAGCGCTGCCCATTTTTCTTTGGCCTTTAGAGCTGCAGCTATTGCCTTTTTAACATGGCTGGCATCGCCTTCGTAATAATAACCAAGCAAATGCCGGTGCTCATGGGGTGGCCTCAATTCCTTTTTATTGCCGGTTCGCACTTCTTCGCTCCCAATATACATAGGAACATCTGCTGTTTCCCCCTTTAATTCCTTCAGCACTTTCTTTAGCGCTATCTTTTCTTTACTTGCAGGCGAATAATTTAATACCGGTTCGTTAACTGGCATCGGATAATAAAAATCTCCAAATTGCATATACTTTATTTTAAATGAAGGGATGCCAAGCTTTTGAAACATGGCATTCCTGAAAGCCAATTAATTGTTTACAGCGACGATCTTAAATTCATTTGCTTCCTGTTGAAACCATACCCTACCCTCTTCGCTCATGGCACCTTTACTGTTTCTGAATATTTGGCTAAAATTAATTTTCGCAATGGATAATTTAGCATCTTTTGTAAATATCCGGTCGTAATTTTTAATAAATTCCGCTTCACTTTTTATGGATCGGCCAAGTGGGTATTTGATTAATTTTGCCAATTGTTCTTTTTCATCATTTAATACCAATAGCTGCACTCTTTTTAAAAATAATTTAAAATTTTTAACATCCGTAATCCCGGCCACTTCCCAACTGGTGGGAACGCTACCATCAATAAATACACTATCATCCTTCATTTCTTCAAGCGTTAACCCGCTACCAATGCTATTATTTGATTTTTGAGGTTTGGGTGTATCAGCTTTGGGGAGTTGTGAATCAATAATGGGAGCAGGCATCCCCCCGGGCGGAGTTGATGGTTCATTACAGGCTATTAAAACCAGCAAAATGGAAATGGATAAAAGGTGTTTTTTCATTTTTTGAATTTACAATTTAAATACAACTTTCAATGAAGAATTGAATGAGTACCTTATTTCTTCAGAATGAAAATACATATCCGTTTTTTTTCAACCAAATTTTAGCCTCATCAGGATGCATCAGCTTCCTTTTCGCTCATTAAAAATGCTTTTATAAATCCATCCAGTTCACCATCCATTACGGGCCCTACATTCCCTACTTCAAAATCGGTACGATGATCTTTTATCATTTTATAGGGATGAAAGACATAGGAACGTATCTGGCTACCCCATTCTATTTTTTTCTTGGAAGAGTTGGTGGCGTCCAGTGCCGCCTGCCGTTTGCGCATTTCTTCTTCGTACAAGCGGCTCTTTAGCATGGCCATTGCCTTTTCCCTGTTTTCACCCTGGGTTCGGGCCTGCTGGCATTCCACAATAAATCCACTGGGCTTATGCGTTAGCCTTACTGCTGTTTCAACTTTATTTACATTTTGCCCACCACTGCCGCCACTCCTGAAAAAAGCCCATTCCACATCAGCAGGGTTTACGGCAATCTCAATGGTATCATCTATTAAGGGGTATACATATACGCTGGCAAAAGAAGTATGCCGCCTGGCGTTGCTATCAAAAGGGCTAATTCTTACAAGCCGGTGTACACCGCTCTCGGCTTTTAAAAATCCATAAGCAAAGGGGCCATCAAACTGGAAAGTACAGGTTTTAATACCCGCTCCATCACCCCATTGCCAGTCCAGTTCGCTCACGCTCCAACCCTGCTTTTCACCATACATCCTATACATCCGGGCCAGCATTTCCGCCCAATCCTGGCTTTCCGTTCCGCCGGCTCCACTATTAATTTGTAAAACTGCCGGCAATGCATCCGCAGGTTGGTTGAGCGTACTTTTAAACTCCGCTTCATCAATAGCCGTATTGGCATTGGTGAAAGCTGCTTTCACTTCCTCTTCTGTAGCTTCCCCTTCTTTCCAAAACTCGAACAATACGGCAAAATCCTCTACCAACGACTCCACGTCGTGATACATATTTACCCAGTATTCATTTACTTTAGTTTCTTTTAAAATGGAAGTAGCCCGGGCATTATCATCCCAAAAACCCGGGGAAAGCGAGAGTTGCTTGTCGTTATTTATTTTAGTTTCTCTGTTAGCGACGTCAAAGAAACCTCCTCAAGACCAACACACGGTCTCTCATATCCTTCAAATGTTCTATTGTCATGCAGCAAAAATAAGGGATATTTTGAAACAGCCAATAACCAAAAATATAAAGGGATGCAACGATGACTGATATTTAATTTTATAGAATATTTGTAGATTTCAATAATACGGTTTAACTGATCCCTGTTTCATTATTGAACATTGACTATCAAAATCCCCATTTACAACTCCACCATTGCAAACCGCTGCACCACATTGTATAAATCTTCGGGAACAAAAGGTTTCAATACCATGCCATTCATCCCAAGGCCCCTTACTTCACCCTCGACCTCATGTGGGAGGCTTGCTGTAAGTGCTATAATCGGAATACTTATTCCCATTTCCCGTATTTTCCGGGTGGCAGTGTAACCATCCATAACGGGCATGTGCATATCCATCAAAATGAGTTTATGCAGGTTGATATCCAATTTATCTAATGCCTCCTGGCCGTTTTTCGCTACCTCTATTATTGCGCCCCATTTCTCCAGGAAGCTTTTAGCTACAAATACATTCATAGGGTTATCTTCAACCAATAAAATGTGCAATCCATTCAGGGTTGAATTAATATTTTCTGGAAACTTTTTCTCCGTGATAAGAACGGACACGTCAGGTGCATTAGGAATAGGAAAAGATTGTGTAAAATAAAACGTAGCTCCTTTTCCGGTATCACTTTCAAGTTGTAGTATCACCCCTTGCATATCCAATATTTTTTTCGAAATAGCCAACCCAAGGCCGGTACCGCCAAAGCTGCGGGAGGTAGATGAATCCGCCTGTGTAAACTGTTCAAAAATCAATTGCTGCTTTTCTTTGGAAATACCAATGCCGGTATCTATGATTTTAAAAGTGAGTGTAACAGTATCACTGTTTTGTTCCTCTACCTCTAATGCTATTATTACTTCTCCTTCATGTGTAAATTTTATCGCATTTCCAACAAGGTTACTGATTACCTGGGCTAACCTAGTAGGGTCACCTGTAACTTTAGGGATTCCTTTTGATGGCGTTTTCAATTTTAAGTTAATGCCACTTTCCTGCGCCGCATTTTTTGCACCGGATACTATATTGACAAGAATATTTTCTATATCCATTTCAATTAATTCAAAGTTGATTTTCCCTGCCTCTATTTTACTATAGTCCAAAATATTATTTACAATGGAAAGTAAATTGCCCGCTGAAAAGAGTAGTACATCCAGTTGTAGCTTTTGATCATCTCTTGGATTATTTTTCAACATCAGGTGAGTCATGCCTATTACTGAATTAAGCGGTGTACGAATTTCATGACTCATCGTTGATAGAAATTCACTTTTAGCTTTCAACCCCTGCTCTGCTTCATTTTTTGCCTGTTTTAAGGAGTATGCAAAACGGAAAGAAAGAATCAGCGACTGAAGGAAGAAAAAGATGATATACCCGGCAAATATGATCTCCTTTGAAGGAATCAGGTATCCAAAATATTCTAAATTGATGATCAACTGAACCAACATCATAACACCTATACTTATTAATGCATATTCGGATGCAGGTCGTTTGTTTAAATAGGCTTTAATAAAAACAAATAATACGTAACCGATGCAAAAAAACATCAATACTAAAAATGGATTAATTATATGTGTGAATACAAGCGAGGGTGTAACAATTGGCGTAAGCGAAACAAGCAGGCAAAAGACAGAAAGTGTTTTTACAATAGGTTTATGTACATCCAGCGGGTATAATTGTCGCACATATTGTACAAAAAGATAAATGCTGCCAAACAAAGTAAGATACTCCAGCCTGGTTGTTATTTGCCAATCCAAATTGGGGAACACACTGTGTAATGCATAAAAGGAACTACCAACAATCCGGTAACTATACAGCATGCTAAACAAGGAGAAAAAAAGCATCGCCTTGTCATTTTTACCAAACAGGTATAAACCAAAGAAGAATAAGCCTCCCATAAAAAGGCATCCTGCCAATAAAAAATCACCTGCAATAAATTTTTCTCTTTTGGATTGTAAAAAATCATTGTCTCCGATTATAATTTCTTTTTTTATTCCGCCCTTTGCGTGGGAGAAATTTGCTACCTGCAA
>JANPIJ010000220.1:0-8888 GCA_031424955.1 Ferruginibacter sp.
ATTCACCAAAAAATAGTGGACCTGCATTGCACCTTCGCCTGTACAAGTGAACAAGCAAATGAAAAGGCAACATTCTGGAAGGACGATGTACTTATCTGGAATACGGCTGACCCATATTTGTACATGCGAAGCACCAGGGACCGGCGGATATTGATTGGCGGCAGGGATGAAGAATTTTATAGCCCTGTAAAAAGGGACCAGTTATTAAAAGGCAAAATAAAACAACTGGTAAACGACTTTAATAAAGTATTTCCCCACATTCCGTTTAAGCCTGAATTTAGTTGGGCCGGTACTTTCGGTGCTACAAAGGACGGACTTCCTTTTATTGGCAATTATAAAAAATTACCCAACAGCTTATTTGCACTGGGCTTTGGTGGAAACGGCATTACTTTCAGTTTGATAGCCGCTGAAATTTTAACGGACCTGGTAACCGGCAAAAGAAATGCGGATCAACAAATATTTTCATTTGAAAGGATGTAAAAATCGCCTGAAGTTTGATTATGAAAATTCCGTAAAAATGCCACCCGGAATGGCTTTTAGATAGCATCGCTTATCGATCACATGTGTTAATCAAAATTACAAAAAACAAATACTGCCTGGCATAGCGTGCGTGTAAGACCACCACTACTGATAAGAACTGCGTTAGCTGCTTAATTGGAACAAACGGGCGCAGTTTTTAACCATGTTCAATCAGGTTGGGTTTTATTGCAAGGTATCTGTTGCTTTAGTAACCGGCTTTTTTAAAGCCTCTTTTTTTGCCCGGGCAGTTTCTATTCTAATACTATCTTTTGTTTTACGTTCCATCTGCTTTATTAATTCTGCCGCTTTCTTCTCATCAGCCTTTTTCTTCTTTTTAAAAAAGCCCCTTAGCAAAATATTATTCTGCGCTGCCTGCATATTTTCGCTTAATCCCTTGGTACCAGCCTGTAAATTAGACATGGTAGAATCAAGCGTTTTACCAAATTTTTCATCGCTTACCAATTTCGACAACGCTCCCTTGCCATCATTCATTTTAGTGGTGAACCTGGCAAATTCATTCGAACTGGTTTGCAGGTTGGTAAGGGTACTTTTAAGACTACTCGAAAAAGCTTCATCGCTGATTAACTTTGATAATGCGCCATTTCCATTATTCATTTTATAACTAAACTCAGCCAGTTGGGCGGTTATAATACCTGCGTTGTCAACACTGGCTTTTACACTGCTCATTACATCTTCCATTTCAATGGCACTCTTTGAAGCGATCATGTCATTATCTTTTACAGGCCGGTTGGTAATGGTGCCAGGGTTAATGGTGAGTACTTTATCCCCCATTAATCCATCTGATCCGATACTGGCCGTAGCATCCGTTTTAATAAACTGCTGAATGTCATTTTTAATTACCAGGTCAACCAGTACAGAAGTATCTGTCACCAATTCTATCCCGTCGACAGTTCCCACGTTGATACCGGAAAAACGCACATTATTCCCTACTTCCAATCCGCTTACCGATTTAAATTTTGTTTTTAAATGGAAGGTGGATCCGAATAAATTTTTCTGCTTTCCAACAAAATAGATAGTGCCTACAAACAGCACTAACCCGATTATAACAAACATTCCCAATTTCCAGGTAAACCCTGATTCCTTCTGCATACTGTTTTTTTTATAGCATTATTAAATGAAAAAAGACCGCACCCATTCGTCCTCACTCTTCTCCAGGTCACCATAAGTTCCTTCCGCATCAATCACTCCGTCTTTTAAAATGATCAGCCGGTCGCCGGTCAATTTAGCACAGGCCATATCGTGGGTTATAATGATTGAAGTTGTTTTATTTTTTTTCTGGATAGATAATATCAGTTCGCTGATCTCCCTCGAAGTGATGGTATCCAAACCCGTGGTTGGTTCATCGTATAAAATAATTTCCGGCTTTAAAATAAGGGTACGTGCAAGCCCTACCCTTTTACGCATTCCACCAGATAATTCAGAAGGCATCTTATCGATTGCTTCTTCCAATCCAACGCTTTCCAATGCTTCTAAAATTTTACCTTCCACTTCTTTAGATGACAGATTTTTTGTATGGCGCCGTAAAGGAAATTCAAGGTTCTGCCGTACAGTCATCGAATCATATAAAGCGGCATTCTGAAAAAGAAAACCAATCCTCACCCTTACTTCGTTTAGCGCATTGTTATCCAGTTTGGTAATATCCGTATCAAACACTTTTATTTCGCCTTTATCTGCTACAACCAAACCCACCAGGCATTTAATGGTTATCGACTTCCCGGAGCCTGATTTACCCAACACCACCAGGTTTTCCCCTTTCGCTACTGTAAGATCAACTCCTTTTAAAACATCGTTGTCTTTGCCAAAAGATTTACACAGTCCCTTTACAATTATTACAGGCTCTTCCAAACGGGTAATATCCGGTAATATTATATTTGCTTCTTCGGTAATCATGCTTTTATTTTAGAAAAAAAGATCAGTTAACTGCACCGCAATCATGTCAATAATAAATATCGTAAGTGAAGCGGCAACTACTGCGGAATTGGCTGCTTTACCTACACTCTCCGTTCCATTGGCAGCAGTGAAACCTTTGTAGCAACCAATCATTCCAATAAAAAATCCAAAGAAAAATGTTTTGATGGTGGCGGGTACAATATCCAAAAATTCCAGTGAAGCCAGCACCTGCGAAAAGTACCGGAACAAATTAACATCACTGTGAATATTAATCCCGATATAGCCACCTAGAATTCCGACCCCATCTGCAAATACAACTAAAAGCGGAACCATCAGGGTGGTTGCCAGAATCCTCGTTACTACCAGGTATTTATATGGGTTAATGGCCGAAACCTCCATTGCATCTATCTGCTCCGTCACTTTCATTGATCCCAATTCAGCGCCTATGCCGGATGAAATTTTTCCGGCGCAAATCAATGCAGTAATGACCGGCGCTATTTCCCGTATAAGCGACAGGGCCACCATACCGGGCAGCCATGATTCAGCACCAAACTCAGCAAGGGTTGGGCGTGATTGAAGAGTGAGTACCAACCCCATGATAAAACCCGTAATACCTACCAACGGCAATGACTTATACCCGATGGTATAACACTGCCTCATGAATTCCTTTATTTCAAAAGGAGGCTTAAACAATTCTTTAAAAAACCTTGCGGTAAATAAAGTAACATCGCCTGCATCATTAAAAACACTTTTCAGATAAACAACCAAAATTTTACACTTTTTTTAAGATCAATAAATGATTCTGCAACATAATATTTTGCCTTGCTCTCCCTTCCCTTTAATAATTATTTTCATTCTTATCTGGAGGTTGCTGGTTGCCTGCAACGTCTTCTTTAACAATCGCCATTTCAAAGTCATCCCCTATTAATTTATCATCCACTTCTTTGTATGTGCCATTGTCTCCAATGTTCTCCATCACCGGTCCTTTTGCATTAATTGCACCACGCTGCTGTTGTAAAAAAATTTTCCGCTTCTTTTTTCTTTCATTTCCCATTCTAATTTTTTTTTAACCCCCTCCCGATTTCAGCGGTTTTTGTTTTCCGTATGAGGTCGGCTCAGCGAATGAAAGTCGAAGGCCTCGTAGGAACAGGCCGCGGACTGTTCCTACAAAATCAACCCGGCCGGTTATCGCTACTGATGCCATTTTATTAATTCATATACCTTCTTAATGTCCAGGCAATTGTTTCATGCTGCTTCATCAGGTTAGTCATAAAATCGGTGGTACCTGCATCACCTAATTTCTCATCACATTCATCAACGTTTTTACGCAAAGCAATGATTACGGATTCATGGTCTTTTAACAGCTCCGCTAACATTGACTTTTGATCCGGATATTTACCAGGGCTTTCTTTGATATTCCCCAAATCCAAAAACTCCTTCATGGTACCAATGGTTGGGCTTCCCAGTTTATTAATCCTTTCCGCTATTTCGTCAATGGCCTCTTCCAGTTGGTTGTATTGCGCTTCAAAAAGTTTATGCAATTCCATAAAGCTTTCACCTTTTACATTCCAATGAAATTTACGTGTTTTGGTATACAGCAATACACTGTCTGCCAATACTACAGAGAGCATGGAAGTGATGGCTTTTAAATTTTTGTCAGATATTCCAATGTTTGGTTTCATTATATATTTTTATGTTTTTAAATAGTAGCGTATTTCATTTCATTGTTAAAACGAAGGGAGTTCAACAACCTGATCCGCATAAATGCAGACTTAATTCCCAACAACTGGTACTGCATCATATCCTTCAAAGTTGTATTGTGTAAAAATCCGGCTAATAGGCCGGTATACAATTCACAAAAAAAAGCTTCACTTCTTTCGCAGATGGATAATACTTCCTTTCCTTTTCCATTTGCCGAAATCAATAAAGTCCGATCGATTAGTTCCGCCTCCAGGTCGATCATTACAGGTACAGGCGGAATGATTTCAAGGCGCTTTAGCTGTGTATTTAGTTCCATTGCATATTGTGTACTTTCCTCCGCCACCGCACACAATGCATTTCGCAAATTGTCATTATCAACTTCATCTGCAATCATTTCGAGTTGACAGGGCAATTGTGTTAAAAATGACAATAGTGTACAAAGTTTATCTTCGGTATACCTGCAAAGCTTTTCCATTTGTGGCTGGTTTACAATCGTAAATAATTTTGAAGCACCTTTAATTTAAAATGGCGGTACTTACATTTAAAGACCGTTAGGTACACATCAGTATGGCAATCTTAAGTGTACCAGTTAAATTCAATTTGTGTACCACGAAAAATCAGGCATTCTTTTCTTCCTGAATGATAAGGAACGTAGAATATTGGGCACAACTGAGCAATAATCTCCACATTTACCATGCTGAAAAAATCTATCCGGAAGTATTACACCAAAATGCGGGAGCGCTTTACAAGCACAACAGAAAATACACGTACATGGTTTGAAGGCTGAGCTGTATTACGCCATGTAAGCACGACAAAATATCAGCGAACATGAGACGGACAACAGCCACTCATTACTCATCACTCATCACTCATCACTCATTCCATCACTCAAGTGTTGGAGGTTTTACAGGTGCGGGAGGTTTTAATTTATTACTGAAGAAGCCGAGCTTCATATAAAATTTACTTTTCCGGGCCCCGGTAATTTCATCACCTAAAATCATACCCCATGGTTTTAAATTATCTACCCGGTCGAAGATCACTTTCAAAATTGCTATTGCAGGTATGGACAAAAACATTCCGGAAATGCCTGCCAGTGCGCCGCCGACCAATACACCCAGGATAGTGATCAATGCGTTTATTTTAACTTTGGAACTTACCACTTTGGGCATGATAATATTGTTATCGATAAACTGCACTACTATTAATATACCCAACACGCCTAATATGTCTGTTATTTCTGTAGAGTTGGTGAGTGTGATGATCATGCAAAAAACAGATGCGATCAGCATACCGATGTAAGGGATCATATTAAGTATGGCCGCCAGTACGCCCAGGAAAATTGCATACTGTATACCAAGCAGCATAAATCCAAATGAATTGATTGCCGCAACGATTCCCATTTCAATAATCAGCCCGATCATATACCCCTGCACAATTGACCGGGATTCCCTTAACACTTCCATTACTTTCTCTTCATGTTCAGATTTAAATACGTCTACCAAAAATCTTTTAATCATATCCCGGTAGTAAAGTATCAAAAATGTATAAACCGGAAGCAATACCATTACCATGATTGCCTGCGTTAAAGATATTACGGTATCGCCTAGTATACCCGTTCCGGAACTTTTGAATTTATCGGCGGCATCCTCCATAAAATTCTTCTGCTCACTCCTGGTAAAATGAAAATTTTGATATACCCATTTCTGCACAGTTTTCCAATGATCTGCAAGATGCTGTTTAATGGAAGGCAGATCCTGTATAAAACCGGATATCTGGGAAGATAAAAAATAAATAATCCCTCCAATAAATAACATTGCCAGTAATATTCCGAGAATACTTGCCAGTGCCCGGCCGACTTTTTTTCGTTCTAAAAAATTAGTGACAGGTAATAATAATATCGCCAGCAGGATGGCAAATGCAAGCGGTACAAGGATGTCCTGCCCAATAAATATTGCAAATCCGATGATGGTAAGACTGATTAAGGTAAGACTCAATCGTTGATAAAAAGGTGCCGGCCCGGTTGTATTCATTTTTAAATATAATTAAAAGTCACCATGGTTATGGTATTTCTACCGCTCATGGTGACAATTTTGACTCAATAATAAAATGGGGTGAGTTTGCATCAATGAAAACTCACCTTTTTTTTACAGACTTTCGATCCAGTCTTTAACCTCTTCCTTGGTTTTGCCTATTTTTTTCTGTAGGCGCCCGAGCAATTCATCATCCTTACCTTCATCATACAGCAGGTCATCGTCTGTAAGATCGGCATATTCCTTTTTTGCTTTGCCTTTCACTTCGTTCCAGGTTCCATTCAATTTTAATTTCCAACTTTCCATATTTGCTAATTTTAAAAGTTAACACTGACGGGTTTTGTTATCAGGCAGTTCTCCTTATTACTTTCAACAAGAATGCAACAATTGCAATCACTAAAAGTACATGGATAATACCGCCGGTATAAAAACCACCCAAGAAGCTAATAGCCCAGATTATTACTAAGATAACTGCAACTACATACAATAGATTTCCCATTTTATTTATTTTTAATTTTTATGAATGAATTACGTTTAATATGTTAACAAAACCCTGCCAATTTATTCAAAGCCATTTTTGCGCTATTTTTCACTTTACCGAAGGAGTTATTTTCTCAAAAGAGTAATTTTGAAAGGTTTAATGTGGAATAAAATCTACAACATAGGGTGGACAACTATAAAGGATTAATTTTGTAAATAATCAAATAAACGAATGCAAATCATTTGAGTCATCAACGACATCTTTTAATAAAAATGAACAGTATTTACCCTTTTACATTGTAAAACAGACAACATGGATTTTATAGATTATTATGAAATATTAGGCCTGAAGAAAAGCGCAACCGATGATGAAATAAAAAAAGCCTACCGGAAACTGGCAAGAAAGCTACACCCTGACTTAAACCCAAACGATAAAGAAGCGAATAAAAAATTTCAGCAATTGAATGAGGCGAATGAAGTGCTCAGCGATCCTGAAAAAAGAAAAAAGTATGACCAGTACGGAAAGGATTGGCAACATTCAGAACAATTTGAAAAGGCACGCCAGGCCGGTGGAAGATCCGCAAATACAGGTGGGGACTTCGGAGGCAATTTTGACGGAGATGATTTTTCCGATTTCTTTTCGTCCATGTTCGGGGGTTCGGGTAGCAGGCGAAGCCAGACAAAATTCAGGGGGCAGGATTATAACAGCGAATTGCAGCTAGCTTTAAAAGACGCCTATACTACCCATCAGCAAACCCTTACCATCAACAACAAAAATGTACGAATTACCATTCCGGCAGGTGTGGAAAATGGCCAGGTAATAAAACTGAAAGGATTTGGCGCTCCGGGTATCAATGGCGGCCCTAACGGCGATTTGTATATTACCTTTTCCATTGCCACTGATCCACGGTATAAACGATTGGGTAATGACCTGCATATTAATGAGCAGCTTGATTTATATACCGCCATATTAGGTGGTGAAATAACAATAGAAACACTGGGTGGAAAAATAAAATTGAAAATACCTCCCGAAACACAAAACGGAACCAGGACAAGATTAAAAGGAAAAGGGTTTCCTGTTTATAAAAAGGAAGGAGAATTTGGAGATTTATATATAACGTACGTTATAAAAATCCCCACAAAACTTACAGAAAAACAAATTGCGTTGTTTAAGGAACTAGCTTCATCAAGAGATTAAAATATTTTGTATGCACACGGAACAATTAATACAGGCAGATACTTTTTGTGTTTACCACAATATTGAATTTTCTTTCATCAATGCATTGCATGAATATGGATTGATAGAAATTACTACAAAAGAGAATGCAGGCTTTATACCGGAAGCTGACATTAAGCTGGTAGAAACGCTGATCAGGCTGCACAACGACCTGCATATAAACCTGGAAGGCGTAGAAGTAATTACCTATTTATTAGAACAGCTAAAACAACAACAGGAGAAAATAATCCTGCTGGAAAACAGGCTGCGTTTTTATGAACCTTAAAAAATAAAGGTTACACCTATCTTAAAAGGTGTAACCTTTATTTTTTACACGCAACATTTATTTTTCTGCAGGTACAAATTTCATTGAAATAGAATTTACACAGTGCCTTGTATTTTTTTTAGTTAATCTTTCACCCTTAAATACATGGCCCAGGTGACCTTCGCACCTGGCACAAACAATTTCAATTCTCTGTCCATCTGCATCGGGCAAATGTTTTACAGCCCCGGATATTTCATCATCAAAACTGGGCCAGCCGCAATGCGAATCGAATTTATCAGCAGAAAGATACAACGGCGCATTGCATCTTCTGCATACATAGGTACCTGCCAGCTTGTTGTTTGTATACTCACCGGTAAAAGGTCGCTCTGTACCCTTATGTATAATTACATACTCTTCCTCTTTCGTTAGCTTATTATACTCCATATTGAATTTCTTTGATCTGTATGACTGATTTAATAAAACACTAAAATTACCATTATGTTTAAAAAGATGAGTTGCCAATTATACAATTCCTTTGCAAAAATCGGTAATATCCCGATAACCAAAACTTCCGATGTAAAGGAAGAGTAATAAGAATTGATTTTGAATTACAGATTGAATGTACCAGGACGGTCACCTTAAAAAAAACCTTATTAATTGATATTATTTTCATTTAATTCCAACGGGAAACAATGAACCCTATTAAAAAAAATACTGTTTAACATAGTCTAACAGTATTAACAAAAATTGGATGTATAGATTTTAA
>JANPIJ010000221.1:0-10300 GCA_031424955.1 Ferruginibacter sp.
AATGACCCCTTATTCAGGTAAAACAATGAATTAAAAAAAACGACCGCCAATAAACTATTTGAACAGATCAAGGATCATATCAAAAAGTTGAATCCTGCTTTGATGATCAATACTTATTCGGAAGCAGGTGTGGATATGATCGCCAGCGAATCGGGCGCAGAACTGACACCGGAATATGAATGGAATTATTCGGCTACCGATAATGTAAAAAGGGTGTTGGGATCATATAAAGACCGGTCGCCGGGCAATCTATTAATCTATTTCCAGGCGATCGGGTACCGTCATGTGGGGACCTCTCCCAATATGGCAAAAGTATGGATGCTTGAAAATATGCTGCATGGCGCTCCGCTGGGATTTGTAGTGGTTGGAACGCTGGTCAATTATGAAGACCGCATCTTTATTCCTACACTGAATAACCTCTATGGTTTTCATAAAACAAATGAGAAGTTATTCACCAATGTGGAGGCGGTTAATAAAGTAGCTTTGATAAGGGGTTCAAAGGATGAATATGAAGGCATGATAAAATTGCTTACAGAAGAGCACATCCTATACGACATCATTGAGCCATCGGTATTAGGGACAAACAGAACTCCACGCAAACTGGAGGAGTATGATGTGCTGATATTGGGTGACGTTAGTAATATGGATGAACGTCTTATCGGTGTCATTGATACGTATGTTAAGAACGGGGGCAGGATATTGGCAACAGGGTTTACGGCTACAAAAGATCTTGCAGGCAAACCAATGAACAGCATCCGGCTGCAATCGCTGGGTGTTGATCCGGCTTATGAAAACTTTCAGCGTGCAAAATCAACTTACCTTAAAATAGCTGCTGCTGATAAAGCGGTATTGGGCCAACAGGCGTTTAATGATTTTAGCATCATGATGCTGTATTCAGATTTCATGAAATGTAAACCAACTGGCAAGGCTAAAGGTTACATGAACTTTTTACCCGCAACAAGATTTGGTCCGCCGGAGAAAGCTTACTTTACACCAGATGAAATCACCGCATTTCCGGGCATGATCAGTAATGATTTTGGTAAAGGGAAATCAGTTTTTATTCCCTGGGAACTGGGTGCTCAATACTTATTTAAGGGGCATTACATGCACCGGAGGTTATTTGTATCAGCGCTTCAAAATATGTTGAATGTAGAAAGAACATTAATAACAGATGCTTCGCCGTTGGTAGAAGTATCGCACCTGGCAAACCGCAACGGGGCATTTGAATGGCTGGGGATGATCAATCATTCCGGCCAGATCGGTGGGTCATTGCTGGAACCTGTGTCGATCTACAATACTAATATCCGTTTCAAACCACTCAACCCAATAAAGGAACTAAGGTTAATGAGAGCGGGTACAACGATTCGTTTTAAACAACAGGATGGCTGGGTAGAATGTGTGGTACCACGCCTGGATGATTTTGAAATGTTGCTTTGCCTGTATAAGTAACAACGGATTTGAAACAGGTAGCATAAACGGAGGAAATGAATTAGAATTTGGTGTCTAACGTTGATAACAACAAAGAGATTGAAAAAGATTTTATTCCATCCCGTTTCTGATTGCATTTAAAATTGTCGAAAGGGTTGCCAACCTTTTTTAAAATGCTTTTAGTAGAAAAGAACATGCACAAGGTTGGCAACCCTCTATTGAGAAGTTACAATTATATATACACGATTGCCAGCTTACTGAAAGTCAATAGAATATAGTTGCGAATTTTCAGGGTCAAGCTCCCCCTCCTTTGGAGAGAGCCTGTCCCGATGCATCGGGAGGCTGGGGGCTGAGGTCAAATGGGAGTTGACATAAACAAATATTTTTATGATCTATAGTCATCCCTTTTAACAAACGTGTATACTGCTTTCATTGCGCCGAAGGAGCAGGAGAAATTTTAAATACCCTATTTTCCTAAACAATAATCAATAAAAACATTCACACAATGAAAGATAAAAAAATAGGTTGGATCGGCACAGGCTTAATGGGTAATCCCATGGTGAAGCATTTGGTAAAAGCAGGTTACAAGGTAAATATTCACAACCGTACAAAGGAAAAGGCGGTTGATTTAATTGACATCGGATGTGACTGGTTTGCTACACCTGCCGAATTGGCTGCAGCATCCGAAATCATTTTTACCATCATTGGCTTTCCGAAAGATGTGGAGGAATGTTACTTCGGGGAGCAGGGAATATTCAAAGGTTTTAAACCGGGAACACTGTTGATTGATATGACCACAACAAAACCAAGTATTGCTATAAAAATTGCGGAAGCAGCAGCGAAAACGGGCAGTGAATTTATTGATGCGCCAGTGTCGGGCGGGCAATTGGGAGCTATCAATGGTAACCTGTCTATCATGATCGGTGGAAAAAAAGAAGTGGTGGACACTGTGCTTCCCCTGTTTGAAGTGTTTGGGAAAAATATGGTTTACCAGGGATCCGCCGGAGCTGGCCAGCATACAAAAATGTGTAACCAGATAACCATTGCGGGAACTTTGATTGGTGTATGTGAGGCGCTGATTTATGGTGCTAAGGCAGGACTGAATTTAAATACGATGTTGGAGTCCATTAGCAAAGGAGCAGCGGGCTGCTGGAGCCTGGATGTGCTGGCACCAAAGATTGTGAAGGGAGATTACTCTCCGGGCTTTTCGGTAGATAATTTTGTAAAAGATCTTACCATCGGGCTCGAAGAAGCAGAGGCCATGCAATTATCATTACCCGGACTTGCATTGGTGAAGCAGCTATACATCAGCATACAAGCAATGGGCAAAGGTTCATCAGGCAACCAGGCACTTTACCTGGCGTTGGAGAAGCTGGCCAATATGGATACATGATGTATTGGTGAATGGTCAATGATCAATGGTGAATAGAGATCGATGAATGCAGATTGTTGATATTTTGCCCATTCACGCTTAACTTAACATTAGCTAAATAATAATCAATTTCCAATTCATATCATCATGCATATTCTTATTGCTCCAAATGCGTTTAAACACAGTCTTACGGCAGAGCAGGCGTCAGTAGCCATCCGTACAGGATTGCTTCAAAGTAAACTGGACTGCACCTGCGAATGTTTCCCAATAGGAGATGGGGGAGATGGTACAGCGGAGCTGATCATAAAAAAATGCGGAGGTGACCTGGTAAATGCAACTGTTACGGATCCCCTGAACCGAAAAATAAATGCCTCCTTTGGGTTAATAGATGATGGTAAAACGGCTGTCATTGAAATGGCAGATGCCTCGGGATTAAGATTGTTGACCGGAGAAGAATTGAATCCGTTAAGGGCATCCTCATTTGGAACAGGTGAACAGATAAAAATTGCCTTGGATAAAGGTGCCCGGAAAATAATTATTGGGATGGGCGGGTCAGCCACCGTTGATGGTGGTGTTGGGATATTAAAAGCATTGGGCATCCGTTTCCTGGATGATGCAGGTGAAGAGTTGACGGGTATGCCGGAGAGCCTCATCCATCTTGCTTCAGTCGATATGTCGGCCTTGGATCAACGAATAGCGGAATCAACCGTAATCGTGTTGTGCGATGTTGATAATTTGTTGTTGGGAGAGAAAGGATCTGCAGCAGTTTTTGGTCCGCAAAAAGGCGCTTCACCAGAAGGGGTGCATACACTGGATGCTGCGCTCGCAAGACTGTCGGCAGTCGCCGTTCAAAAAACGGGCAAGGATATATCGGCAATAAAATACGGGGGAACTGCCGGCGGTGCGGCGGCAGGTTTATATGCATTCCTCAATGCCCGGCTCGTAAACGGAATTGATCATTTTTTAGAGCTCACCGGTTTTGATCAGGCGATGGAAAAAGCTGACATGGTAATAACGGGTGAGGGTAGCATTGATGAACAGACACTGCAGGGTAAAGGGCCATTTGGTGTGGCTTTCCATGCTAAACTCCAGGGGCTCCCTGTAATAGCATTGGCCGGTAAAGTTCCCTTGGAAGCAAATGCAGGATTGCAAAAATACTTTGACGTATTGATGCCAATCGGGCATGAGCCTTTTGATCTGCCTGCGGCGTTGGCTGCAACGGAAAAGAACCTAATCAGAACTGCAGAATCAATTGGTAATTTATTCGCTTTGTCTAAATGAGTTTTATTGGAATTGCCAGTAGTGAAGGGTGAATGGTCAATGGCTAATGGTCAATGGTCAATGGTCAATGCTGAAGGGTGAATGGTCAATGGTCGATGATGAATCAATGTCGTTTACTTAAGGAGAATAAGTGGCGGGTGGGTACACCCGCCACGGCTGGCGGCCGCGGTTGGTGTCCTGAACAACCGCTAAGTAACCGACATTGAATGATGAATGTTCAATAGAGATCGATGAATGCAGACTGTTCATATTTTGCCCATTCACCATTGCCCATTCACTTTTCACTATTGCCCATTCACAAATCAATGCCTCATATTAAACTTAACACAGCACTTCTTTATATACTTCGATAACGATTAAAACTATTTATGAAACTAAAAATACTCCCGGTTTTTATATGCTCCCTGTTACTGACCATAACATCCTTTCAGCATATTGTTGCTCAAAAAATTACGTTCAACATTCAGATTGATGCAGGCAGTCCACAGCTTAACTATGCAAGCAACCAGGTGTTGTATGCAGCTAAGCAGGAAAAATATTCGGTGATTCAATCTGCGGCTGTAAGCAATTCAGCCGGTGAAGATTTTGTAGTGAAAATAATTTCCGATTCTGCTGCTGCTGTGAAAATTGCCAGGGCTGAAAAATTAAAATTACCGCAACATTTTGGATGGCAATGTTATGCTGTCCGGGTAAAAAATATTGGCAGGCAAAAAATAATTTATATCCTCGCAGGTGATAAAACCGGTGCGATGTATGGAGGGTTGGATATTGCAGAAGCCATCCGTATCCATAACATATCTACGATTGCCGATTCAGATAATAAGCCTTACCTCGAACGAAGAGGAATAAAATTTAATATCCCCCTCGATCTGCGTACCCCCAGTTATACCGATCCAGGCGATGCCGCACAGCAAAATATTCCGAACGTTTGGGAAAGGTCTTTTTGGATAACCTATTTAGATGAGATGGTGCTGAACCGGTACAATGTTTTAAGTTTATGGAACCTGCATCCCTTTCCTTCCATGGTAAAAATCAGGGAGTTTCCCGACGTGGCACTGAATGATGTTTGGCGCACCAAAGAAAAATTCGATGATGGATATAGCCATAACGGGATCAACTTTGTTCGTCCCAACCTGTTGAAGAATGTAGAGGTGATAAAAAAAATATCGATTGATGAAAAGATCGCTTTCTGGAAAAGCGTCATGCAAATGGCGAACGACCGGGGCATTGAAGTGTACATGTTTACCTGGAACATTTTTACCAATGGCGCTGAAGGCAAATATGGTATTACCAGCAACCAGGATAATGATACCACCATTGCATACTTCCGTGCAGCAGTAAGGGAAATGGTAAATACGTACCCCCTTTTGTCAGGTATCGGCATCACCGCCGGTGAAGCCATGAATGCGAAACTGAAAGGGGATTATGCCAATGAAAAATGGTTGTGGCGTACCTATGGCGAAGGTATCCGGGATGCGTTGAAGAAAGAGCCCGGCCGGCAGTTTCGGCTGATCCACCGTTTTCATCAAACTTCATTGAGTGAAATTAAAGAAGCTTTTAAGGAATATCCCGGCCCGATTGATCTTAGTTTGAAGTATGCCATTGCCCATATGTATTCAATCACCAACCCGCCCTTTGTAGATGCTGCCATGCCCTTGCTTTCACAACAAACCAAGAGCTGGCTAACCATACGCAACGATGATATCTATAGCTTTCGCTGGGCCAATAATAATTTTGCACGTCAATTTATAAAAGATATTCCCCAGCCGGAAAAAATTGCCGGCTATTATATGGGCCCTGATGGGTACTGCTGGGGACGTGATTACTTAACCAAAGGACCTACTCACCAGTTGATTCTTCAGAAGCAATGGTACTCGTTTATGTTATGGGGAAGGTTAAGTTATGATCCCAATCTTCCCGATGCCCTGTTTTTAAAAACAATGCAAACACATTTCCCTTCGGTTGCAGTACAAAAATTATATCAGCCCTGGGCTGCAGCATCGATGATCTTTCCATGGATCACACGGTATGTATGGGGCGATATTGATTTGAAATGGTTTCCTGAAGCCAACATCAGTCATCCGTCTTTCAAAGGCTTTTTTACAGTGGCCGATTATATTGAACGGGAACCCATGCCTGGCAGCCACGTGCGCAATATTTACCTGTGGGCTAAATACCAGCACGAAGGAAAGATTGATTCCCTGCAATCACCCATGGCGGTAGCGGATACGCTTGCAATGTTGTCAGCAACAGCTTTAAAAGGGTTAAAAGCATTACCGGCCCGTAAGATGGGTTCTTTTAGCGAGTTGGATCAAACACTGGGTGATATAGAAGCATTTGCACATATCGGTAATTATTATTCCGCAAAATTGAAAGCAGCCTGCAGCCTGGCGCAATTCGATCAGTTCGGTAATGAAGCGGACCGTAATAAAGCAATCGCATTGTTGAAAGAAGCCCGGGGCTATTGGGCTCAATATGCCAAAGTATATGGGTCGCTGTATAAACCCGCTTTGTATAACCGGGTAGGCTTTGTAGATATACCGGCATTGATATCGAAAGTGGAAGCTGATATTATCATTGCTAAAAATTGGAAGCCGGGAACGATTCACTATCAACCGAAATATACGACGGAAAGCCCTTTCAGAAAATGAAAATGTTAGGAATGAAATGATCAAGGAATGCATGGAAATAACGACTGCCAAATGAAAAGAAAATGTACGCCGGGAATTTTGAAGAAGATGCCCCTGTTATATAGCGGTTGTGTTTGGCTGCTTTTATTAATAAGCCATGTAAACTGCTTTGCTCAAATAGCGTCAATTGATCCGGGACGTTATGATACTACCTGGTGGAACCGGACACCCATCAGGTTGATTCAAACCAACCTCCGGGAGATTGATGCGTTGATGGACAAAGATGCTTTTGTAAAATCAATTGAAACTGCATCAGCAAATGTGGTCATCATAAATGTTGGGGGGATTGTTGCCAACTATCCCACCAAACTACCTTTTCATTATCTCAATCCATACATGAAAGGCGATCTTACAGGCGAGCTGTTGAAAAGGCTGCATGCAAAAGGAATCAAAGTGCTGGGCCGTTTTGATGTAAGTAAGATCAACGAGTCACTGGCTGCAAAAAAGCGGGAATGGTTGTACGTGGGAACCGATGGAAAAAATGTAAATTACAATGGCCAGGTGCATACCTGCGTAAACGGGGGGTATCAGCAACAGTATACTTTCGAAATACTAAAAGAGGCTATCGCTAATTATGACCTTGATGGCATATTTTTTAATATGCCAGGTTATACAACTACTGACTATAGCGGTATTTACCATGGCATCTGTCAGTGTATAAATTGTAAGAAAAGATTTCGTGATTCCACGGGCCTGGCGCTGCCGCTGAAAGAGGACCTCAATGACCCGGTTTACAGGCGGTACAACGCTTTCAGGAAATCCACTTCAGAAGAACTTTTTACCCAAATTGGAAGTTTTATAAAAGCGCAAAATCCGAAGTTGATTATAAATACATATACCGATGCCGGTGTGGATATGACCCGCAGTGAATCAAGTTCCTGGCTAACGTCGGAATACGAATGGAACTATTTTTCGACCGATCATGTGAAGCGGGTATTGGGTTCCTATAAAGACAGGAGCCCGAGTAACCTGTTGCAGTATTTTCTTGCGATCGGGTACCGTCATATTGCCACTTCTCCCAATATCTCCAGGATATGGGTGCTGGAGAATATGCTAAACGGGGCACCGCTGGATGTATATGTAATAGGAACGCTGGCTAACCAGGAAGACAGGAGATTCATTCCTGTGATGAATGATATTTATCGTTTTCATAAAACAAATGAACAATTGTTTACCAACCTTCAGCCGGTTAGCAATGTTGCGCTTATCCGTGGTTCCACGGAAGAGTACAGGGGCATGATCAAATTATTGACTGAAGAGCATATTATGTTTGATGTAATAGAACCACTGGCTGCAGGCAGTGCCAGATTGCCCAGGAAACTGGAAGAATATGACGCCCTTATTTTAGGTGATGTGAGTGAAATGGATGACGCTTTTATTTTATTGATTGATCATTATGTAAAAAACGGTGGCAAAATACTGGTTACAGGGTTTACTTCAACAAAGGATGGAATGGGAACGCCACGGAACAGGATAGGACTTGAATCCCTTGGCGTAATGCAGCAATATAGTCTCTTTCACCAGGCAAAATCCTCGTACCTTAAAATATCGGAAAATGATAAAGTCGTGTTGGGGAAAAAGGGATTTGAAGATGTTGACCTCATGATGATGTATGGAGATTTTTTGGAATGCCGGACCAATAGCAATTCAAAAGGGTATTTGAAATTATTACCTGCCACCAGGTTTGGCCCGCCGGAAAAATCTTATTATGACGATAGTCAAATAACAACATTTCCCGGCATAATTAGTAATATTTTTGGGAAAGGAAAATCAGTTTATATTCCCTGGGCAATCGGGGCACAATATCATTTTAAAGGCCATTATGCCCATAAAAAATTGTTTATTGCTGCATTGAAAAATATGTTGAACCTTGAGCCTTCAATTATTACCAATGCTTCGCCACTTATTGAAATGACCAGGATGGCCAATCGAAATGGGGCGTTTGAATGGATCGGGATGCTGAATCATTCCGGTCAGGTTGGTGCTTCTATATTAGAGCCTGTTGAAATACACTATTCGACGATCCGTTTTAAGCCATTGAAACCGGTAAAAGCAATCAGGTTGATGAGGGCCGGCCTATCCATTGATTTTAAACAAAAAGATGGCTGGATTGAATGTACCGTACCGGCCATCAATGATTTTGAGCTGTTGCGTTTTCTTTATAATTAAACCAGGATGGATCGTACTAATACCTAACCAGGCTACTTAAATAAACTCACTATGACCGTCGGACTTTTTATACCGTGTTACGTAAACCAGTTTTATCCCAATGCTGCAAAAGCAACCTTGCAATTGTTGCAGAAATTGGGAGTGGAGGTTGTGTATCCCCCAAAACAAACCTGTTGCGGGCAGCCCATGGCAAACTCCGGTTTTGAACACCTGTCGCATGGATGCAGTGATCTGTTTATAGAAAATTTTGCTGGCTTTGATTATATCGTTGCTCCGTCAGCCAGTTGCGTATTACATGTTAAAGACCACCTGACTTCTGAACTAAATCCCGGACTGGCTATTGCCATTCGCTCAAAAGTATTTGAACTGGTTGAGTTTTTAACCGATGTATTGAAAGTGGAAAAACTGGATGCCAGCTTCCCTCATAAAGTTGGATTGCATCATAGCTGCCATGGCTTACGCGGATTGTATTTATCTCAAATGAGTGAATTAAATGCGCCTCCGTTTTCAAAGCCACAACACTTACTGAATATGGTAAAAGGACTGGAACAAATAACCCTGGACCGCCCCGATGAATGTTGCGGGTTCGGAGGAACTTTCTGTATTGCAGAAGAAGCAGTCTCTGTAAAAATGGGTAAAGACAGGATAACGGATCACATGAAAAGCGGTGCTGAATACATCACTTCGTCCGATCTTTCCTGCCTGATGCACCTGGAAGGGATCCTTCACAGGAACAACAGGCCGGTTAAGGTGATACACATTGCTGAAATCTTAAATGCTACATTATGAAACAAACTAAAACAAAGGATCATGCTGCACTGGCGGAAGCTTTTATAAAAGATGAAGAGCGGGTTGACTGGCATGATGGGGCACTCTGGTATATCCGTGAAAAACGGGACATCGCTTCAAAAAAAATACCGGAGTGGGAGCAACTCCGGGAAGCCGCCTCGATGATCAAAAGCAATGTGATCTCCAATTTGCATGAATACCTGTTGCAGTTTGAAGCGAATTGTACAAAAAACGGGGTTACCGTGCATTGGGCTGCTGATGCAGAAGAGCACAACGCCATTGTGTATTCCATTCTGAAGGCAAAAGAAATTACGCAGATGGTGAAAAGCAAGTCCATGCTTACCGAAGAATGCCAACTGAATGAATACCTGGAGGAACGCGGGATAAGCGTGATTAATTCCGATTTGGGCGAATACATCCAGCAAATTGACAATGAGCCACCCAGTCATATTGTACTGCCCTGTATTCATAAAAGAAAAGAAGAGATTGGAGAATTATTTCATCAGCACCTGGGGACCGAAAAAGGTTTGTCGGACCCCACACAACTTACCCGGGTTGCCCGCAAACATTT
>JANPIJ010000222.1:0-14331 GCA_031424955.1 Ferruginibacter sp.
GCTGATCACCGCCCCCCAGGATACCAGTTATGAAAACTATGAATTACCGGCCGGGCATAAGCCACATGTAATTTTAGTGGTAGGCGTAAATGGTGTTGGCAAAACAACCACCATCGGAAAACTGGCACATAATTTTTCCAAAGCCGGTAAATCCGTTTTATTAGGCGCAGCAGATACCTTCAGGGCAGCAGCCGTAGACCAGCTAACCATCTGGAGTGAACGCACCAATGTACCCATCGTAAAAAAGGAAATGGGAAGCGATCCGGCGTCCGTTGCGTACGATACGATTATTAGTGGTGTAGCCAGGAATGTAGATGTAATTATTATTGATACAGCGGGCCGCCTGCATAACAAAGCGCATTTAATGGATGAGCTAACCAAGATAAAAAGAGTCATTCAGAAAGTAATTCCGGAAGCACCACATGAAGTAATGTTGGTATTGGATGGCAGCACCGGTCAAAACGCACTGGAACAGGCCAAACATTTTACAGCAGCCACAGACGTTACGGCATTAACCATTACCAAATTAGATGGCACGGCAAAGGGTGGCGTGGTATTGGCAATTGCACACCAGTTTCAGATACCGGTTAAATTTATTGGGGTGGGAGAAAAAGCAACCGACCTGCTGGTATTCGACAAGCAACAATTTGTGGAAGGCTTGTTCAATTTGGGAGAAAAGGTATAGGGAAAAAGGAATTAAGAATTGAAAATTAAAAATTAAGAATTCCTCTGATTCGAAAAGTTGACTTTTAAACGGATGATTTTTACTGTTCAGTAATGGGCGGAATTCAGCTTTTTCTCGTGGAATTTTTTTTGCCTCTAACCGGTTGAACCGTATAGTGTATTTCATTCTCAATTCTTCACTTTTAATTTTTAATTGAATCAAATGGTCAAAGTCGGCGAATACAATTTACTAAAAGTAATACGGGCAGTTGATTTTGGTGTGTACCTGGATGATGGTGCAGAAGGGATTTTATTGCCTAAGCGTTTTGTGCCTACCGCCACTGCAATCGGTGATGAATTGAAAGTGTTTGTATACCATGATGGGGAAGACAGGATTATAGCCACCACACAGCAGCCAAAAGGAGTGCTGGGTGATATTGTAAAAATGAGGGCAGTTACTGTTACCCAGCAAGGTGCTTTTTTAGATATGGGTTTGATGAAGGATATTTTTGTACCCACTTCCAAACAGGTAGCGGGTATGCGGCCCAATGGTGATTACCTGGTTAAGATTTACCTTGATGAGCAAACCGGCAGAATAGCCGCTACTGAAAAACTGGAGCCTTTTTTAAGCAACGAAGAACTGACAGTGAAGGACCTGGAAGTAGTGGACCTGATTGTGTACCGCCGCACCGATATTGGATATGTTTGTATCATTAATAACCAGCATACCGGTGTATTGCATTTCAATGAAATTTACCGTAATATCCAGGTGGGCGATAAGTTCCAGGGTTTTATAAAAAAGATATACCCCGAGAGCAAAGACAAGGATGATCGCTTTAGAATAGATGTGGCCGCAGGAAAGCCGGGTTACAACAGGGTAGAGGGAGAAGCGGAAAAAATACTAAGACTATTGGAAGAAAACGATGGATTTCTCCCTTACAACGACAGGAGCAACCCGGAGGATATTTATGACTTTTTTGGAATGAGTAAAAAGACATTTAAGATGACTACCGGTAACCTCTACCGGCAACGGAAGATTTCTTTTGAGGAGAAGGGGATAAAGATTACCCCCACCCCCTAATGGGGAGTTCTTTGGCGAAGATAATAAAATAGCCGGATCATTTATTGAATGTTTTAATACATACTTTTAAGATACATCCTCTGGAAATTTAATATTCCATTTATGAGTATCGATAACCAAAAAGAATATTGGGACAGCGTTGCGCAACAAAAAACATTTACGCATCCCATTAATATCAACCTGCTTTTACGATATATCGGCCGGAATTCAACGGTAATTGATTATGGCTGTGGTTATGGAAGAATTGTACATGAATTGATGGAGGCCCGGTTTTCTAATGTAGGGGGATACGACACTTCCATCGAATTAATTAACAGGGGTAAAAATAATCATCTCCCGATTGATTATATAAGCGATCCCTCAAAATTGCCCTTGGATGATAACAGTATCGATTGCGTCCTTTTATTTGCAGTACTTACCTGCATCCCATCTAATATTGGTCAATCGGATTTAATTAAGCTGGTTCATTCCAAATTAAAACCCGGGGGTATTATCTATATCAGTGATTATTATTTACAGGATAACGAAGTATCAAAAAGCCGGTATGTTTATTTTAATGATGATGCAGATAATTTTGGCGTGTTTACCTTACCGGAGGGTGCAACCTTCAGGCATCATACCAACGAATGGATAGCAACATTAGTAAAAGATTTCACCATTAAGGAAGAGAATAATATTGAGGTAAAGACAATGAATGGAAATAGTGCCGAAGCTTTTCAAATGATTATCCAAAAATAATTGCTGATCAATTTAACTGAATAATTTATTAAGGCACCAGCCAACTTGCAGTATAATGGCCATCTTCCGCATAAACAAAATTTGCCCTTCGATGCCCGTTTTTATTGAGCCATAGCCATTCCATCCATTGGATATTGGTGACTACTACACCAAAATTTTTTCTGCCTGCTTCACTTTGTTCTTTTGTAAAATCAGACTGATCAAACTCCGTTGATAAGCCATTGGTTGGCGCACCTGTTTCAGCAGAGGGAGCTAAAACACTCAAATAATTTTTCCGGTTCATAATATTACTTCCTTCCCAGGCTTTATCGGCCAGTTCACCGGTGTGGTGAAGCATAGCAAAACCGCTTGCCCTGATTTGCACAGATGCCTTTGCATCATAAAACAACCAACTGATTTTGTTTTGTTGTTGCAACGCTGCCCACTTACCACTGCGGATGTCGGTGTAGAAGTATAGTTGTTTGCTTACAGGGCAGGTCTTTCGTAAAACCACTGTTCTCATACTTATGCCCTGCGCAGTTACATTTGCTACCACGGGAGTATGCAATGCATCACGCGGTTGCAGCGCACCGTTTACCAGGCGCTGCCAGCAATCTTTTTCTATTGCATGTAAATCACCGGCTACCTCCTCATTCATACAAATTGCATTCATGTTATTTTAACAAAGGGGTTTAGGAATTGTTTTCATGTGCCGCACAAATCATGCCCTCTAAAATGTATATATTTGGGTTGCGCCGAAATAAAAACTGAACTTTAGTATTTTAATCATCCAATTACCATGGTTCTTAAAATAGTACGTCAGGCTGTTAGTTGAAAACCATTGGCACAAGGTAAAATATTCAATCAAAAATAATTCCAGGAAATGCACATTCTCATTGTAAATAATTCTTTTATCCCTGCTTTAAAATATGGCGGTACGGAACGGATGATTTGGTGGCTTGGAAAGATGCTGGTGAAAATGGGGCACAGGGTTTCATACCTGGTGGCCAAAGGTTCGTATTGTCCGTTTGCCGATGTATTTGAATTAAATCCTGCGATCCCTTTTAACAAACAAGTTCCTGAATCGGTGGATATTGTACATGTATTAAGCGGAAATAATGAAATCCCTAAAAAGCCTTACATTATTACCATGCAGGGAAATTTAAATGAAGCCGTAAAACTGGATAGAAATACGGTATTTGTTTCACGCAATCATGCGAACAGGTATGGCAGTGAAAGCTTCGTTTATAATTGCCTGGATGTAGAAGATTACGGCGAACCGGAATTGACTTCGGACCGGACCTATATTCATTTTTTAGCAGATGCCGCCTGGCGTGTTAAAAATGTAAGAGGAGCAATAAAGATTGCACGTAAAGCCGGTGTGCCGCTTCATGTAATCGGCGGTGTTCGGTTTAATTTTAACATGGGCATACGATTAACCTTTGATCCAAATGCCTTCTTTCATGGTATGAAGGGGGGCAAAGAAAAGAATCAAATTCTGAATGGCTCAAAAGGCTTATTGTTTCCGGTGTTGTGGCATGAACCTTTTGGTATAGCCATTATTGAAAGCCTGTATTTTGGCTGCCCCGTTATAGGAACGCCTTATGGATCGTTAACCGAACTGGTACCAAAAGAGGTAGGGTTTCTTTCCACTAAAAAAGATGAACTGGTAACGGCGGTAAAAAATATCGATGCTTATGACCGAAAACTATGTCACCGGTATGTAATGGATAATTTTACTTCAGATAAGATGGCGAAGCAGTACCTGGCTTTGTATGAAAAAGTATTGAATGGTGAAAAATTGAATGCGGTAGCTCCAATATTGAAGCAGGTACAGCATGAAAAGTTTTTACCGTTTGAATAAACGGCCTCCCTGCCCTCCGAAGGAGGGTTCTTATACCCTCATTATTTTTGGCTCTTTTTGGTTAATTGGAAAGGGGCCGTAAACAATGGTACTACAAGTGGAAAAACATCAGACATCAGACATCAGACATCGAACATCAGGCATTCAGAAAATCCCTCCACCAATACCCCGAATTTTTTATAGTCCGTAATTGTGTCTTAAAATCTACATGTACCAAACCGAACCTGGCATTGTATCCTTCGCTCCATTCAAAATTATCCATCAATGTCCAGGCAAAATATCCCCTTATGTTTACGCCTTCTTTCTTTGCCTTCAACAAAGCCTGTAAGTGTTGCTGAAAATAATCGATCCTTGCAGTATCGTCGATAATACCATTCTTTAATTCATCTTTAAAGGCGGAACCATTTTCTGTAATGATGATTTCTTTTACACCCCCATACAACCATATTTTTTTGATGGTTCGGTAAAAACTATCTGCGTTTATTTCCCAACCCATTGCGGTATAAGGAACCTTTCTGCCGGCGGCTTTTACTTCTGATGCCTGCACGTACGGGATTAAGGCGTTGTGCTTTACCGTTACCGGGAAGTAGTATTGCAAACCAATATAATCAAAATCAAAGTGCAGCCGGTTGGTGTATTTCCAGGTTTTATTATGCAGTTGCAATTTCTCCAAAAACTTAAAGGAGTCATCCACCGGGTAGCCTTTGCCGAGTGCTGGTTCAATAAACAGGCGGTTCATCAAAATATCAACGCGGTTGGCTGCGGCAAGGTCTTCCTTTTTATCTGTGAAAGGGATGACCTGCGAACAGGAAAAAGTAGTGCCAATATGAGCGCCGGGCACCAGTTGCCGGATGATGCGGCCACCTTCGGCCTGGGCCAGTGCGGTATGGTGAATGGCGGGCAAAAAATTATCCAGCCCCATTTTACCGGGTGCATGCCTGCCCATCATATAACCAAGCGATGTAAAGCCAAACGGCTCATTGATGATAATCCAGTTTTTTACAAGATCACCATAAGCCTCTGCGCAAATAGTAACAAAGCGGTTAAACCATTTATTGACATAATAATTCGTCCAGCCGCCCTTCTTTTCAAGTTCGTGAGGAAGGTCCCAATGATACAAAGTAATATAGGGTGTAAGGCCCAGTTTCAAACATTCGGCTATTACCCGGTGATAAAAAAGTATGCCTTCCTTGTTTACCTTACCGGTACCATCCGGTAACACCCTTGCCCAGGAAATAGAAAACCGGAAAACAGTAAAGCCCAGTGCCTTTACCAATAAAAGGTCATCCTTATAACGATGATAGAAATCGCAGCCAATGGAAGGTTTTCCTCCTCCTTTTATTTTTCCACCCCTCTTGGCATACACATCCCAGATAGAAAGTCCTTTGCCGTCTTCACTGGCAGCACCCTCATTTTGGGCGGCGGCTATCGCTACGCCCCATTGAAAATTCTTTCCAAAATCTTTAGCTGATAATATATGGTGGTTAATACTCACAGAAACAAATATAGGTGTTACAAAATTGAACGGTTATTGGCTGATCGAATATTACCGTTTTATTAAGTTATTGGTTCCACCGGGGTGTTCCAGGTTAATGAATTTTTTTGCAAGGTACCGCGTGGTACAAGCCGCTTCAATGTTTATTATACTTCCATCGTATAAAATATGCAATGTTATTTTGTTAAGGATTTTAATTGTCCCGTCCGCTGCGGAGGATGGGATTAAAAAATAGACTATAAATAATAGGGCTTTGGCGTAATGAAATAACTGGTAAAAGCCGAAACGTAAAATAATAATTCGCTGTCACCGTCCGCCGCCGATAGTGCAATTGAAAGCGTAAGACCTTGTAGGAACACGCCGCGGCGTGTTCCTACAGCACAAAGCAGGTAAACTGCCAACAATACCACCCCGTATATGCGCACTTTAGTCAATATCAAAGAAATGAGAGAACTTAACAGAATGGACGTTCCATTTACAAAATCAATGCCGCCATATAAAAAGTATTTGAACTCAATAGTTGCTTTTATCGCAATAAGGTATTAAGTTAGTATCATTTCCAATACATAAGAATTACACCCACCTCTATCCCGCAAATAATAATTAAGAGATTGCTACCAACATCATTGTGCGTCGTAGCCGCGATTCCGTGAAACAGGTAAGTAAACTGGTATCATGGAATTACCCATGATTTCAATAAAGTGAATATGAAATTATTTTCCATCAATAAAAACCAGGCTGCGGTATTAACCACTTTACTGATCCTGATATTCTTAGGTGCAGCTTATTTTTTTATATACCTGCCCAACAATGAAAGAAGGATACAGGAACAACGTTTTAGTGCGCTTCGGAATATTGACCGGAACATACATACCAAAATTGAGAATAGCATTGCCTTATTGAATAACCTGCTTACCGCATATCAAAAAGCCAATACCAACGACAGGGAACGGGAAAAACTATTTGACTATATCCGGTCATTTCCAAATACTAATTTCACCCTCACCACCCCCCGGATTATTAAGAAAGAAAGGAGTGGTTCCCTAAAAGATAGTGCCAATTCAGGCGGTGGGTATGATATCAGGGTAAATAACGATACACGGGAAATTAGTTTGTCTTTTTCCAGGCTACAGGTTGGGGAAATGAATGACACCATGGTTTTCAAAATGGCAATGAATTTCAGTTTTAAACAGTTTATTCTCTTCCTTCTTCCAAAAGACATATTTGATGATTACATTATTTTTAGCAGGGGCAAGCCGGTGTATGAAAGTTTTCCTTCAGGTATCAGTTTTGTAAGGCAGGATTCTTTACTGGGGATTAAAAACGGCTTTGGCAGTGCAGGTGTTAGAAACCAGGTAATCAGCGGTACTGAGTATAAAATGTTTTTGCAGCCCGTTGGTTTTGATGCGAATAACGAATGGATCATCGGGGGGCTATTAACCAATAAGCATTATCAAAGCGAAAAGACCCAGTTGCCAACACAAATGATCCTCCTGCTGAGTACGATCATGTTAATTGGTATGGTGGCATTTCCCTGGCTAAAATTGTACCAGATGGGAAGCAAAGACCGGCTGACTATTTATGATGGAATAGCATCCATTTTTATATCAATGCTTTTGATATCCCTCATATTTTTTGTGTTCTTTAATTATAACCATGCATTTCGCCCAAATGCTAACAAAGACTCAAAAAGAGTTCTGGCACATAGCATCAGTAATGCCTTTAAAAGTGAAATTGATACCGTTTACCACAGGCTGGAGCAATTTGATAAATTGGTAGGCCCGGCCAGTACAAACATCATTAACCTCGGCAAAGATTCCATCGCTTTCGATAATGGGCAAATACCTTTTGATAAAGCAGCAATTGCTAATATTACCCGGGGACTCAGTATGAACCAGGTGTTCTGGCTTGATAAAAATGGTGTTGAAATGATTAACTGGACGGCGGATGATGTAAATGCGCCCCCTGGTAATTTTAAGACCCGGGAATATTTTAAAAAAATTATTGATCAGGAAGAATACCTTGTTAATGGCGACAACAATAAACGTTTTTTCCTGGAACAGGTGATATCCTGGACAAGCGGTACATTCCGTACGGTACTATCCAGGAGGTCCGGTCTTTCAACTCCCGGAAATCCTATCGTAGCCGCTTTGTCATTCAATTTTAGAAGCCTTGATAAAGTGGTACTGCCCACCGGGTTCCTGTTCGCCATAACTGACAAGTCAGGGAATGTTTTATATCATTCAGAACCTTCCAGGAACCTGAATGAAAATTTGTTAAAAGTTTTTTCTAAAAGCAACCAGTTGAAAAGCTGTTTGGATGCAAATGTGCAGGGAACCTTTTCAACCAAATATTATGGTAATGAATATGAGGTGGAAGTAAAACCGATTAACGGGCTGCCCTATTCCATCGTCATTTTTGAAGATGCCGTTTTCAAAGAAACCACCGACATGGAAATTTATAGTTTTACTTTTTCCATGTTGTTTTTGTTTTTTGGTTTGCTGGTGCTTCAGTTATATGCCATCTTTATGGTTTCTGCAAAGCGATCTTTTTTTAAGAAGCAATTGCTGGATACAAGTTGGATAGGCCCGAAAATTTCAAGCAAAAGTGAATATATTTTGTCAACTGTATTTAACGGCGTCCTTATCTTTTTGCTGATCCTGTTTTTTAAACGGAGTAGTTTTTTGGAATATTTTTTTATGCTGTTGTTCTCAGTAATGGTGATACCACTTTTTCTTAACACCATTTTTGCGATTAAATATTCAGAGGAAAAAAGAAATGTGTTACAGTATAAAAAGTCGGCTAAGTATTGTTTGTGGGGAATAATCGTATTAATAGGAGTGGTTGCTTTTAAAGTACTTGACCGGAATCATTTTATTACCTTAACCGGGTATGAAATACTGGTGATAATAGTAGGTATATTATTATGCTTTTTCAAGGAAAAAGTTTACTTAGCTGCATACCGTTTAAAGACATCTGCAAAGGGAAGATTTTTATTTGGCAGGTGGAACTATGTAAACAGTTTTGCATTGATGTCACTAACCCGGTTGATCATCACCAGCGCTTTACCGGTTGTATTCTTTTATATCAGCTCACACAATTATGAGCAAAATTTAAGTATCCGGTATAAGCAGGTTGACTTTGCTAACCGGCTGTTGAATAAATTCCCAGGCTCGTCGCCCGATGCAATTTTAGATGCCCGTGATGGGTGGAATGGCGTTTATACCGACAGCAGCCTGGTCAATCATATTTCTGTGATTACCCGCCGCAATGCATTTGCCGGCAAGGGGGTAAAGCCTTATTCACCGGAAGAGAAACGCACCCTTGCCCTGCTAAACCTTTTTCGTTTGTACATTACAGATAAAGCCATCATAGAGGATAAATTTTATAGCCCGGGTACCGTTGACAGTTCTTATTTCTTTAATCCCTTGCTGGAAGAATCCTGTGTTACAGATAGCGGAACCATTACCTACCGGCAATCTTCCTTACCCGGTTTGTACCTCAGGTTGCAATCGGAAAATCTAAACTATCATTACCCCTCTGTATATATCCCTAAGTGGTTTAATGGCGCTTTGTTTTGGTTGCTGGTAGCAGTTACGCTGTTGGTATTTTATTTTATTGTGGGCAATATCGTTAAAAAATTATTTGCCTTAAACCTGCCTGAAATGGAAGTATGGAAAACACTGGATTATGAAATACTGGTAAATAAAAACTTGGATCAGCCCTTATTTGTAATTGGCTTGCCCGGTGCCGGTAAAAAGAAATACCTGCTGGATAAAATTGCTGGTGGTGAAATTTCCATGGACGACAAAACGCCATTGTATTACAATCATGCGGATGAAAAAATGAATAATGTGTTTATAGCGGAGTTAATCAATATCCCTTCTTCGGGAGGTGATGATGCGGACAAGGCACTATGGGCAGAATACACCAAAAAGGTTTTTGATGAAAAGAACCGGATGATCATCGTGAATCATTTTGAATACAATATACAGGACCAGGTATCCAACCGTTATAAACTCGAATTCCTGGAGCGGCTTTACCTGGAAAATAAATGCAAGATTGTTATTTTGTCAACTATTCATCCAGTTGCTTTTCTTGACTCTGCGATGGATTATTCTTTTAAGCCGGAAGATAAATCAGTGCCCGGGCAGGATTTGGAAAGATGGCATGTATTGCTTGGCCATTATTGCATTGTCGTTTTGCCCTTGCAGTTGCGTTCCTCCCATTTGGCTTCCGGTGGTCTGCAGGGAACCATCGTTACCAAAAAGGGAAGCAGGAGTATACCGGACGCTGTTATCATGATAAAGGACACCGACCTGGCAGCTTTTTCAGGGCATGATGGACGGTTCGTATTACCGGATCAGCCCTTTCCGTTTTCCATCATCATTTCAAGCGAGGGATATGCCGGCAGAGAGGTTATCGTAAACAGTGTTGATGACCTGGTTGATATTAAACTGGAAGAAGGAGCCAGCTTCAGGTCGGCACAGCTTATCCGGCAGGAAACCAGGCATACTTATTTTCTGAAAAAAATGCAACCACCTTCTTTCCAGGCCGGAAAGGCTTTACCGGAGCAGGTTAGGATTGCCAAATTTGATGAACTGGCTTTTAAATTGCAGGTAAGCTCACACTACTTTTACATGTATATCTGGCAATCACTTACCAAGGAAGAAAAATTTTTGCTGTATGATCTTGCTGAAGACAACCTGGTAAATTCATTTGACGACTATAACCTCAGTATGTTGATTGCTAAGGGCGTAGTGATTCGCCCCGATGGAACGCTTAAGTTATTCAACAAAGGCTTTCGCAATTTTATACTCACTGCGATTGGTAATACTGAGGCGATGAAAATTAAAAACCAGATTAAAGACAATGGCAACTGGAGTACTTTAAAAAATCCGATACAGTTGGTGATCCTTGCCATTCTGGCTTTTTTATTAACCAGCCAGGAGGAAGCATTTTCAAAATTAATTACCTACGCTGCGGCGCTGGGTGCAGGTGTTCCTGCGGTTTTGAAATTATTTTCACTGTTTGATAAAAGCTCTCCGAAACAAGCTTAAGGAAGGAGGGCGATTGGTGTACTTTAGTGCAATTAGCAAGTCTCTTTGTTGTCCAGTACATAAGATTAAGCCATCAGTTTTAAACGTTCCATAGGGACAGAATACCGGTAGATATAATTAAAAATGTGGGCAAGTCCTGTAGCGACGGGATATGAAAATAGAGAAGCCGGTTTTTATTGAAAATGTATTGCGGAAATGCCCGGATAATATCACGTCCCTATGGGACTTTGATTCATTAATTATATTTTGCTACCGATATTTTGTCCCTGACGGGACGGGCAATTGCAATTTTTTTTAGGATGTGTTGTAAATCCAACAGCTATTTGATGACGGACAGGATTACTAACCTTTTTGAAAGTAAATCCCATTAAGCAGGGTTCTTCCAAAAGGTTGGCAACCTTCAACTCCAAGGCGACATCCGATAGCTATCGGTTTTGATATCCACCCTACACTTTTACAAAACAAATAAAAATCATAGCTTCATAAAAATTTCAGGTATGCGTTGGTTAAAGCGATTGTTTATTGTAGCAGTAGTATTGTATATTATTTATTTGCTGGGTCCTTATCCAGCTACACCAAAGTATGATATGGCTATGCCGGTGGTTCCATCAACGAATGACCTGGAGAAATTTATAGCCGCCAATGAAACGGCTCACAAACTTCGTCCAAATAATGAGGCAAGAATTGTATGGGCAAATGATTCCGTTAAACAGAAAACCGAATATGCCATTGTGTACCTGCATGGGTTTTCTGCTTCGCAGGAAGAAGGTAACCCGGTACACCGAAATATTGCAAAATATTTTGGCTGCAATTTATACCTGTCCAGGTTAGCGGAACATGGTATTGATACATCAGAACAATTGATGAACCTTACCGCCGATAATTATTGGAAAACTGCACAGCAGGCATTGGCCATAGGAAAGCAATTGGGCAACAAGGTTATATTGATGGGTACCAGCACCGGCGGTACACAGGCATTGCAACTGGCTGCGGCTTATCCCGGTGATGTGGCGGCGCTGGTTTTATATTCACCCAATATTGCCATCAATGATCCCAATGCATGGATTTTAAATAATCATTGGGGCTTACAAATAGCACGCCTGGTAAAAGGCGGCAATTATAATATGCCCGAAGACGACCGGCCAATCTATAAACAATACTGGAATAAACCTTACCGTCTTGAAGCAACGGTTGCGTTGGAGGAAATGCTGGAAACCACGATGAACCAGGCAACCTTTCAAAAGGTGAAACAACCAACCCTGTTGTTATATTTTTATAAAGATGAAGCATTGCAGGACCCGGTGGTGAAAGTAAGCGCCATGAAGGAAATGTTTACCCAACTGGCCACTACAGATTCGCTTAAAAGGGCGATCGCATTACCCAATACCGGCAACCATGTAATTGCTTCACCCATCAAATCAAATGATATAATTAGTGTTGAAAAAGAAACGAAACGCTTTTTGGAAGAGGTCATTCATTTGCCGGTAAAAAACTAAGTGTTATTAACGCCATGAAATGGAGCTGCCGGGTGCAAAATGTCTGCTTGGTTTATTCCTTACTGTTAGTGCTCCTTTTGATATTGCTCCCGGGTTTTCAGGTAGCCTTTCTGTTTAGTTCAGGGCACTTCTTTGCACCAGCCACTTTTTTACGGGTAATAAATTGGCTACTATAGAAAATAGCATCATCCGTAATTTGCAAATGCCAAAATAATGCACTACGTTAGTGGTCAAATTCATTCCCCTGATTAATTCACTTCACAGGCTTTCCTTGTTACCATTTTTTATTGAGACCGCCGGTTTTTTGGTGTGCTGAACTTAAACTATATGCCTGCTGTAATGCCGGTGCAAAGCGGTGTGGTTAGAACTGTTGCTTAGCCATTGACCCTTCAATGATAACTTTTAAACCAGAATAAAGCCATTGTAAGCAGGCTGATAAATATCATTTTATTTTCCGCCTCTGCCTGGCAATCACTGTCAGCCTGTTCTGATTGCCGGCAAAGGAAATGGAACATTTATTAATTACTAACCTCAATCAAATAAAAACAATTTTATGGCAACGCTTAGAAAAAGAAAAATCACTGAAACCCAGGTTAAAGTCGCTCCCAGGCGGTACTGTTCCAATCCCAAATTAGTATCAAAGCCACTGCCGGACGGAATTAATAAAGAGCGGGCCAGGTTAATCCTTACCAATGCTACCAAATGGGTAACCGGCACTACGCTTCATTATTATTTCTTTGATAAAAAAACGGATGGGGAGTTTATAAAATTTACAGATGGTACAAAAGAGTGGAAAGGCTGGAAGGGAACACCTGCCCAAATGGATGTGGTAAGAAAAGCATTTGGAATCTGGAAAAAACTGGGAATAGGGCTGAATTTTGAAGAAGTGAAAAACAGGGAAGAGGCAGAGATCAGGATTGGGTTTATGGAAGATGACGGCTCATGGAGTTATGTAGGAAGGGAAATACTGAACCAGAAAGTAAATAACCGTACCATGAATTTCGGATGGAATATTGCGGTGGCCGACCCCCACAACGGTATTGATACAGCGGTGCATGAAATTGGCCATACGCTTGGGTTACAGCACGAACACCAGAACCCTTTTGCAGGCATCGTGTGGGATGAGGAGGCCGTATATGCATCACTGGGGGGTGAACCCAATAACTGGGACAGGGATACTACATTTGAAAACATTATTAAGAAGCTTGATAAAAAAGAAGTGAACGGTTCCACCTGGGATCCCAATTCAATCATGCACTATCCTTTTGAAGCAGGCCTTATAAAAAAACCTGTTGAATATGCCAACGGCCTTGAACCTGCCGGTGGCTTATCTGTACAGGATATTAAATACGCACTCAATTTTTACCCGGCTGCAAACCCCAATAAAGATATCCTGGTAACAGAGGGAATTACTTACGATATACCGGTTAAAAGTTCGGAGCAGCAAAACTATATCTTTAAGCCCACCGTATCAAAATACTACAACATTCAAACCCTGGGAAAGCTGGATACCGTAATGGTACTATCAGAGCAGCTTGCGGGCAAAAAATTGCAATACCTCAGCGGCGATGATAACAGCGGTACCGATAACAATGCACTCATCAGGATTAAATTGTTCAGGGGTAAAACTTATACAATCAAATTAAAAGTGTACTTCAAAGCTGCGAAAGGAAAAACGTCCTTACTGGTTTCTTAAACGGATTTCTTTTGGTAACGGATTTTCTTTGATTGGAATAGGTGAAACTTTCGCAATCAGTGGCTGCCAGCGGCCTCGAATAAAAAGTGCTAGAAAATTTCAATGTGATCCGTTAAGAAATCAAGCCCGCCCGGCTGAAGCCGTTCGGACGGGGCTGTTTGAGCCGGGCATAAGCTTTAAATTATTGAACTACTGGCGGCGAGTTCCTTGATTTTATCCGCCGCGGCGGATTGATTTTTTTTGTCCCGCTCCTTTGCGG
>JANPIJ010000223.1:0-60892 GCA_031424955.1 Ferruginibacter sp.
TTGAAGCCGCCGCACTTTGTATTAATACTATCCGGACCTTTTACATGATTGTTCTGGCCATTCTTGGGCCACTGGTTTTTGGGATTGCCGTATTTGATGGCTTTCAACATACATTAACTGTTTGGATTGCCCGTTATATTAATATTTTTTTATGGTTGCCGGTTGCAAATATTTTTGGTGGTATTATGGGAAAGATCCAGGAAAATATGTTGAAAGAAGATTTACACCAGATAGCAACAAACGGAGATACTTTTTTCAGCACTACCGATACAGCATATTTAATTTTTATGATCATAGGTATCATCGGTTATTTTACGGTTCCTTCTGTTGCTAATTATATCGTTCATGCCGGTGGTGGTAATACGTTGTTGTATAAAGTCACTAATATGATGAATACCACAAGTCGAAATGTAGTAACAAGTGGTGCATCTATGGCAAAGGATGCATTGGGTGATGGCTACAATAGAGTTTCAGGAAGCATGAGTACTTATGGAAGAACCAGTGGTTATTTCAATGACCCCAACAACAGTTCCAAAGAGGGTTATATTAAAGATAAACTTTCTGGAAAAACATAGGTATAGATATCTGTGTGTCATAGCACCTCTATGAAATGATAACAGGTGAGTGTAAAACAAATTTTGTGAAAATGAAAATGTGCGTATGATGTTTAAACAAATTAAAAATATTGATTCTGCATTTCGTTATATACGTTTGTTCTCTTTAGCTTTTGTCGCAGGTTGCACCATTATCTCCTTATTCATTGCCTACAAAAGTTATGAATTGACTTCTCAATCCCAACAAAAGATATTCATTTTGGCTAATGGAAAAGCCCTGGAGGCTTATTCAGCGGACAGAAAGGATAACATACCGGTAGAAGCAAAAGACCATGTGAAAATGTTTCATCATTTCTTTTTTACACTTGATCCTGATGAAAAAGTAATTCAGTCAAATATTAATAAAGCTCTTTACCTGGCCGATGCTTCGGCCAAACAACAGTATGATAATTTAAAGGAAAACGGCTATTACTCAAATCTCATATCTGGCAATATAAGTCAGGAAATACAGATGGATAGTATCATTATTAACATTAATGTATATCCCTTTTATTTCCGTTATAAAGGACAGGAAAAAATAGTACGTCCTACCTCTATTGTAACCCGAAGCCTTGTCACAGAAGGATACCTGAGAAACGTGTCAAGATCTGATAATAATTCGCATGGATTCCTGATAGAGAAATGGCGAACATTAGAGAATTCAGATTTAACTACTCAGAATAGATGATATGTGGATATTTAAAAAGAAAATCAAAAATGAACTATCGTCTAATGCCCCTTCAATCACGGATAAGGTAGCATCTAAGATTGTTGTCCAAATAATGAAAATCCAATTAAAATTTGCGGAAATTATGAATAGATTATTCAGCAGCATGACTATAAAAAAAATCAAGCTCAATTTGATTTTCTTCTCCCTCATTACTGGCGGATATAGTGTTTACCTGATAATAAATGCTATTGCAACTCCTGAGAAAAAGCAAAAAGTTTATACAATTGAAAAGTTAGCTCTTATAAAAAATTCAGATAAAACCAGTGATGAATTTAGAATAAAGGGCCAGTATATTGATGACGCCACATTTGATAAAATACGAAAATTCAAAAAATATATGGACAGTCTGAAAATTAATAAAAGTTTTTTATATGACAGTATTGTAGCCGCAAGGCCGCTGCTAATGGATAGTATTTCAATATTGGAAGATATTTATAATTCACAAAAACAAAAATGAAGGTTATGAATTACGACGTAAACACAAATGCCATTCTAAATAAAAATGGCTCCGCAGGTAAACAACATCAACATTCGGCGATTTTCTTGCGTAAACGAAAAATGATCATGGTGATGCCTTTGCTGGTGATACCATTTTTAACAATGGCTTTCTGGGCTTTGGGCGGTGGTAAAGGAGATCAAAGCGCCACAACTGCTAACACACCTGGTTTAAATCTTAACCTGCCTGATGCTAACCTGGAGGATGATCAATTAATGGATAAATTAAGTTTTTACGAAAAGGCTGATAAAGATTCAGTAAAAAAGGAGGAATGGATGCGAAGCGACCCTTATTATAAGGGTAAGGCTGACACCGCTGTCATGTTAAATAATGAGCTGGAACAGCTCACTCAGAATAGTGCATCAAAATACAATCAACGTTTAAATCCTTCGCCCTACGAAATAACTGGTAATAATCCGGAACAAAGGATAATGAAAAAACTGACTTTATTAGAAAAAGAGATGAATAACCAGCCTGTATTAAATAATCAGGCGCCGGTAAAAGGAAATCAGTCTAACCAAAATAATGAATTTTCCGGCGAGGTTGAACGGCTTGAAAATATGATGCAGGTAATGAATAACCAAGACGGCGAAGATTCGGAAATGCGGGAACTGAATGGAACGCTTGAAAAAATACTCGATATACAACATCCGCAAAGGGTAAAAGATAAATTAAAAGAAAAATCACTACAACAAAAAGATGTTGTTTTTGCAGTTAGTAAACAACCCGTTTATGATAATGTCAGCTTACTAGATTCAATAAAAAAGAAAGTTCAGACTGGTTCCGTATTTCATGGAGTTGATAATCAAATAAACCTATTTGAAGACAATAATGGCATAGAGGCAGTGGTTCATGCAAACCAGGTAATAGTAAATGGAGCTGTTATAAAACTTCGGCTAACGACTGCTGTTTATATTAACGGAATACTAATCCCTAAAGGTAATTGTATATATGGCATAGCCTCCCTAAATGATGAACGGCTGGAAATTGAAATCAATTCCGTACGAAATGGTAATTCTTTGTTTCCCGTTAAGCTGGAGGTATATGACTTGGATGGCTTATCCGGCATCTATATTCCCGGGGCCATTACCCGTGATGTAGCAAAGCAATCTGCAGATAACGGCTTGCAATTAATGGAACTCACTTCAATGGATCCTTCATTTAAAGCACAGGAAACAGCAGCGGGAATTAACACCGTCAAAACTATGCTTAGCAGAAAGGTGAAACAGGTCAAAGTATTTGTAAAAGCTGGTTATAAGGTGTTATTACAAGATAAAAATATTCAACAATAATTTTTAAAATAAAAACAATTTTTATGAAACGATTAGCGTGTTTAATATCTATGGTTCTGCTGTTGGTATCTGCAATAGCCCAAACCTCAATCTGTATTTCAACTGACAAAACAACCAGCTTGGTTTTCCCTTTTGCCATCTCTCATGTTGACAGGGGGACGCAATCAGTATTGGCTCAACCGGTAAAGGAAGTTCCCACTGTTCTCCTGGTGAAAGCAGCAACAAAGGATTTTCCAGAAACCAATTTAAGTGTAGTAACAGAAGATGGGAGTCTTTATTCATTTACCGTATGTTATGAAAATAATCCCCATCGAATGGTTTACAATTTACCAGTCAATCAAAAAGCAACACTTGCATCGTATGCCAACACTATTCTTGATAATCCTTCGACTATGAATAAAGTCAGGGATTACAAATGGAATGTGGTTTCCAGAATAAATGGTATTTACATCAAACAGGACGTTATGTATTATCAACTTTCTTTAGAAAACAAAAGTCCAATAGATTATAGCATTGACTTGATAAGGTTTTATATCCGGGATAAGAAAAAAGGCAAACGGACTGCGATTCAGGAGATTGATTTAAAGCCACTTTATATAGCCGGCAATATCTCTCTAGTCAATGCTAAAGGCGCAACGGTGTTGGTTTTTGCATTGGATAAGTTTACTATTCCAGACGGTAAATATTTAGCCGTGCAAATAATGGAGAAGAATGGTGGCAGGCATTTATCTATGAAAGTAAACAATAAACAAATTATGCAGGCTATTTCATTACCGGATTTGAAATGAATAAGGAACATCCCATATCAGACGAAGTATTGGATTTAGCAAACATAGCTTTATCTAAAGGTGAAAATTGGATGGCTTTTAACCAGTCATTATATTTTATAGATAAAGAAGACGTTTACTTTTTTAGGAACGCAATGGATGCAAACGAGTTCGCAAAGGATAATATTAGCGATAAAGATGCTTTCAATGTGATACGTTTTGATTCAGTTAAGGATATCCTTAACAAAATCCCATATGGCGAGGCTGTGTATAGTCAGGTTTGTCGCAATCCGGATACAAATGGTTTACATGATCCGGAAGGTAATGCCTTTACGGATGCTTTAATAGACCACATTGAACAACAACAATTATCATTATTCAATTCACAATTAAAAACAAATGTTATGAACAACGAAAATTTTCAGTATTTAAGTGATAATCTTAAATACATGGGCTTTGGTGAAAATCTTAAAACAGAATTAGAGAAGAATCTAAATGAAGGTAAGCCAGATTTTCAATTGCACTACAAAGCAGAGATTAATAAAAAGTCTTTTGAAGTGACAATGAATTTCCGCAAATCTGATTCTACAGACATGTACTTCTTTAATAACTATCATGCTTCGCTTGAAAAAAGCAATGGCGAAAAGACAGAACAAACTTTTTATCTTAATAAGGGCAAGGGAGTTACCGGAAAAGAAGCCTTCAACCTGCTGGATGGAAGGGCTGTGCATAAAGACCTGGTTACAAAAGAAGGTCAACCTTACAAAGCGTGGGTACAACTTGACTTTGAAAAGAAGGACAAGAACAACAATTTTGAAGTAAAACAATTTCACGAAAAATATGGCTTTGATTTAAAAGCAGCAGTTGAGAAATTCCCCATAACGGATTTGAAAGAGCCTGACAAAGAAAAAGCATTAATGCAATCACTTCAAAAAGGAAATGTGCAATCAGTTACCATTGAAAAAGACGGCAGCAGTCATAAAATGTTTATGGAGGCTGACCCACAATTCAAAAAGGTAAACCTTTACGATTCCAACATGAAGTTGGTAGCAAAAGAATCTTTAGAGCAATATCAATCTGCTGTTCAATCCGGCGCAAAGGTCATAAAAGAACAAATTGATACCGATAAAAAAAAAGAGGTGAAACAGGAAGTTAAACCGGAGAAAGAAAAGTTAGAAAAGAAAAATGACAAAACCCTTTTGCCCAAGAAAAGAGAAAGCAGTAAAAAAGGTTTAGGGGTATCTTAACAGATTCCCTAAACCAATTTTTCATTTTAAAAATCTGCAAATGAATATAGAAAATATTTCAGCTTTAATGGGACAGTTGCAATCGTTAGGTTTTGAAGATACAGGCTATTCATTGTTAAAGCGAATCAGTTTTAAGCCTCAGAATTTTATCCTTTCTCAAAAAATGGACAAGGCCAAAGACAAGTTGAGTTTTCAACTATTCTTTGAAAAGGATGTAAAGCAAGGCACTTATGCTTTGTCGTATTATGATGCTATTCTTCAAAAGGAGAAGCCTTTAATTGATGCAACCGTTAATGGCATTAATACGACTATTTTGGAAAAATCAATGACTGAAATTGATTGGAAAAATGCTTTCGATTTTGATACAAAAAAGCAATTGAATTTGGAAGATAAAACAAGCTGGGAAAAAGAACAGAAAGTTGAATCTGTAATAGAAAGTCTTTCTGAGTTAGAAAAATCGGAAGATGGTAAAGTCGTTTCCGTAGAACTTAAATTAAAATATTGGGCTGGTATTTCATACCAGGAGTTGTTTGGGAATATCAACCCCTTAAAAAACAAGTCTGAAGTAAGCCAGCGGTTTTATTTTTTTGAAGGTCAAACAGGCATATCAGTAGATGAGGCGTATCGGTTTTTACAAAACAGGCTTTTGGAAAAGCAGATACTGAAAAGTAAAAAGCCGCTAGCTAATCTGGACAGGAATGAAAATGCTGCTAAAGATCAGCCTGGTTCCGGCAACGGATTACTAAAAAAGAAAAGAACTACAGGGGAAAGGAATTCTAAGAAGCAACAACTATAAAATCTTTTTCTAGCTCTGATATTTTATAATGCGAATGAAATGGACATTAGAATTAACAAAACCCATATTAGTCTTTGTATGGCATTATTGACAGCGGAATGGGAGTGGGGAAAGCGGAGGATCACATAAAGGAGGGATGATTTAACGAGGTCTGTTAAGATCAGTACCTGGTACACTTACTTCAAGTGCGTGAATGATTTGAAAGAATTTGGGAATATCCACTATTACCCCTCGTCCAATCCATTTTAATCCAATGATGTTGATTTAATTAAAACCTAGTTTATTGAAGTGTCACTTAAACAAGTTATATGGAAACATTATTTATCCCAAATGAAAATGACTTTAAGAAATGGATTAAAGAAGCTGTTAAGGAATTTTTCCAGGAAGCAGTGGTGCCTGGAAATGAAAACAAAGCGAACGAAGACGTTTTTCTTAACCGTAAAGAGATTGCAAATTTTTTAAGAATATCACTGGTAACTTTAAATGATTGGGTTAACAGAGGCCTGCCGTCACATAAGCAAAGAGGAAGAGTTTATTTCGATAAAAACGAAGTAAAGCAATATATCAAAGACCACAAGATGGGTGAATTTAAATTAGGTTCAAGATTCAAAAAAACGAGGCATGAAATATTATAGGAAGTGGACAGCGATAAAAGGTAGAAGAATAAACTTTTAGATCATTTCCATTAATCTTTGGCTGAAATTAATAATGATGTTTCAGTCGTTTGAAATAGAACGGTAGTTTCCTCGGAAGATTAGAAGATAGTTAAAAGGGGGTACCAGCTTAAGCTTTTTATTTTCTTTCAAATTATTGTCAGTGAACAACGAAATTTCCTACCTTAGTATTAGTTCTTTTTCACTCCGAATAATCAATAGGTTAAATTGATAGCTATTATAGGATTGTTTGCAAATTGTTTGCAAATGCAAAAGACCAGCAAAAGCTGGTCTTTATAATGCATTGATAATCAAGTGCCCACGAAAGGAATCGAACCTTCACACCCTTGCGAATGGCAGATTTTGAGTCTGCTGCGTCTACCAATTCCGCCACATGGGCATTCTTCCTGTTATCTTTCACCCCAGCCATCCACTATCCTTGCAGGGCTGCAATATTACGTCAATCATCCATTCTGTCCAAAATACGATGCAAGTATTTTTTCTTAAAATAATATTCTTTTATTTTATGGAGATGGCCGGTGGTAATGGTAGCGTCGTTATATGTTTCAATCACCTCTTTTACTTCGCCATATAAATCCAATTCTAATGTCGCTACTTCTTGTTTAAAAGTTTTCGGATCTTCATCTGTTAATTTTTCATTCAGTTCCATCATCTCCATTAAAAAACCGGGCGGCAACTGGTATTTTTCATTTTCAGTGAGTAATCCCTTTAATTGCAAAACGTACTGGATGGTTTGATCAGGTTGTTGCAACACTTTTAATGCCTTATTTACCAGCGAAGATTTTTCAAGTGCTGCTATTTGTTCGGCTTCACCGGCCTGTGTAAAAAAGTCGGGGTGATGTTGTTTTTGCAGTTCAAAATATTTTTTCGCCAATACTGCTTTATCAGGTTGTAAAGAAATCGGGATACCAAATAATTCAAAATAATTCATGACGCAAAGATACCGCTTAGGTGTTTAAGGTTGATAGTTGAAAGTTGATAGTTGAAAGTTGATGGTTCAAAATCTACCCGGACTTTTTCGATATTTTTCCCGCTGGTTTTAGTTGCTGCTGGTAAAGCAGGAAGCAATAAATTGCATTAAATTCTACGATTGATGCTTACAATTGGATTAATAAGGGAAGGGAAAATACCTGCTGACAGCCGGGTGGCACTTACTCCAGCACAATGTAAATGGCTGCAGAAAAACTTCCCGGATATAAAAATCATAGTGCAGCATAGCAGTATCCGCTGTTACAGCGATAAGGAGTATCTAATGGCTGGAGTGGAGGTGAAAGAAGATCTGTCAGGCTGCGATGTGTTGATGGGTATAAAAGAAGTACCCGTGGAAATGCTGATTGCGGGCAAGACCTACCTGTTTTTTTCACATACCAAAAAATTACAGGTATATAATCAGCAAATGTTTCAATCGGTGATTGAAAAGAAGATTATATTAATTGATTATGAGTGCCTGGAGCATGCTGATGGCACCCGTATTATCGGGTTTGGCTTTTTTGCGGGAGTGGTAGGTGCACACAATGGTATGATGGGGTATGGAAATCGTACGGGCCTGTTTAAATTACAGCGGGTGGGTTCTGTAAATAGTTTTCAAAAACTGATACACACTTATTTTGGATTGAAGGTTCCGGTGATGAAGATTGCGGTTACAGGGAGTGGCCGGGTGGCACATGGCGTACTTGAAATAATGAACCTGCTCGGAATTCATGAAGTAGAGCCGGATGAATACCTGGATCGTGACTTTACCTATCCTGTGTATGTACATTTAAAAGGCGCTGACTTATATGCGCATAAACTAACGGATAAATATAACCGGGAAGATTTTCATGTTCATCCGGAAAATTACCGGTGCAAATTCAGGGAGTTTACGCAGGAGACTGATCTGCTGATCAATGGGGTATATTGGGACCAGGGAGTGCCACGTTTATTTGAACAGGAAGATATTCAATCTCCCGAATTTCGGATTACGACCATTGCTGATATTACGGATGATAAGGCCGGCTCTGTACCCATCAACCTTGGGGATGCTACCATTGATCATCCGATATACGGGGTGGATAAAAATACCTTTCAGCGAACAGATCCTTATTTACTCAACTCCGTAGATGTAATGGCGGTGGGCAATTTACCAAACGAATTACCCAGGGATGCCAGCAGGTATTTTGGCGAGCAACTGATTAAGTTTGTTTTGGATGATATAAGAAAAGGAGGAAGTGAAACCATCCGAAAAGCCACTATGGTAAAAGAAGGGAGGCTTACTGATGAGTTTGCTTATATGAAGGAGTATGCAACCCCATCCCATAAAGGGGGGTAAAAACGGGAGGCCACTAAAAACTTCGGCCCTACTATCTTCAAAGGTGTAAATAATAATCCTTCATTAGATCAATAAATTCAGGAGTATAATTTCCGTCTTCGTTTTTAATAACAAGCTCTTTACTGATTGCAGTAGCATTTTTACGGCTAAAAAATAATATGCCCCTGAAAAAGGGATGCGATTTGGTATGTTGCACCAGCAGTTGCTCATTTAGAAAATAACCGGCAACCATTGCAATTTCAATAAAAAATTCCACCCGGTGCCAGGGGAGCAGTACCCCAAAAAATCCATCGGGCGCTAAGTGATTATTTATTATAGAAAGCAATTGTTCCAGCGTAAGTGTAGTATCATGTTTAGCCGCATTCTTTTCACTGTTTCCCGATTTAAGATCACCTTCAAAAAATGGCGGATTAGAAACAATGCAATCATATTTTTTACCTGGATCAAATTGCAAAGCATTCGCATTAAAAATATTCAGCCTGTTTTGCCAGGGAGATCGTTCAAAATTCGTTTTTGCCTGGTGAAAGGCTGCTTCATCCAATTCGATCGCATCCATCGTTGCGTTCGATTTTTGTGCGGCCATCAAACTTAATAAACCGGTTCCGGTTCCGATATCTAAAATACTGGCTGGTACTTTTTTTGGGTGGATGATTGCCTTTGCCAGGAAGGCCCCGAAGATACATGCGTCTGTACATACTTTCATGGCACAATGCTCCTGCTGAACGATAAATTGTTTAAATTGAAAATAGTTGTTTGCCACAAATGCACGAATTAACAGGGATAATTTTTTTCTTAAACTTTCATTAACCATCAACTTTACTTCACCACACTGCTCTTGCGGAAGGGCTTGCATCCAGTTGTGAAAAATCTTTTTTCAAAAATTTATAATATGCTGTAATAGCAATCATGGCTGCATTATCGGTACAGTATTCAAATGCCGGAATAAATGTTTGCCAGCCCATCTTTTCCCCTGTTTCTTTCAGCGCCTTTCTTAAGCCGCTGTTTGCACTTACGCCGCCTGCAATACAAATTTGATGGATGTTATATTCTTCAGCCGCTTTTTTTAGTTTATTGATGAGTATGCTGATGATCCTGTCCTGTATAGAAGCACAGATGTCCGCAATATTCTCTTCTATGAATTTTTTCCTGGTCTCTTCCGTAGCCGTAAATTCTTCTTTAAATACATTGCTGGTGCCGGCATTTTTTAGGAAATACAAAATGGAAGTTTTTAAACCACTGAAGCTAAAATTTAATCCCGGTATTTTCGGCTCGGGAAACCGGAATCGTTTAGGGTTGCCCGTTGCGGCATATTTGTCTATCAGCGGGCCACCGGGATAAGGTAAGCCCAGCAGTTTAGCGCTTTTATCAAAAGCTTCACCTGCTGCATCATCAATGGTTTCACCCACCACTTTCATGTTGGTAGCAGATTCACACAATACTATTTGCGTGTGCCCTCCACTTACGGTAAGACATAAAAATGGAAATGTGGGTTTTTCGTCTGGTATTAAATTCGCCAATACATGTGCCTGCATGTGATGAACTGCTATGAGTGGCTGGTTCAATGAAAGCGCCAGTGATTTTGCAAACTGCGTACCTACCAGTAATGATCCAATCAAGCCGGGCGCCTGGGTAAAAGCAATCGCATCGATCGATGATAATTCACAACCGGCAGTTTTTAAAGCCATATCCACCACTGGTACAATATTTTGCAAATGAGCCCTGCTGGCCAGTTCCGGCACCACCCCGCCATATTTTTCATGCACGGTTTGATTGGCAATGATATTCGATAATATTTTCCCATCCACACAAATGGAAGCGGATGTTTCATCGCAGGATGATTCGATGGCTAAAATAGTACCCCCATTGCCTCCCGATAATAGATCGGGACCATGTTCCGAGGAGTTATTACTCCCGTCCCCTAAAGGGGAGTTATTCGAAGAGAATTCCATTTTGCAAAAATAGCTTAAAGAACAGGTTTAACTGAAATAATTATTGCTAACAGGTTATTCAAAAGTAGTAGGCTTTTATGGGAGGGATACAGTATCTGTATACTTAAAGTCTATTAATCTAACGAAGGGATTATTACTTAATAAATACATCCCGGTTATTGGAAATGTGGTACGAATTGTCAGTGTTCAAAGTTCCCCCTTCGGGGGCGGAGGGGGCTTTATTTACTCCTGATAGCCACCACCGGATCCATCTTTGCTGCTCTTGAGGCAGGAAAGATGCCCGCCAGTATACCCACTACCAGGCAAATAATAACGGTGCTTATCAGTAAGGGAAGAGAGACATATACCGGAAACTCAAGCGGCCCTGACAGTATCAGGGTAAGTATATACACAAAAAATAATCCAAAGGCGCCACCCAGCAGGCATAAGATGGTAGCTTCCAGTAAAAACTCAAATAAAATACTGCCACTTTTGGCACCAATCGCTTTTTTGAGCCCTATCACGCTGGTTCTTTCCTTTACCGTTACAAACATGATGTTGGCGATACCAAACATGCCCACAATCAGGCTGATTACACCAATTAACCCACCTACTATATTAACCGTCCCAAATAACCCGGTGATTGCCTTGCTAAAAGCCTCCACGCTGTTTAACGAAAAATTATCTTCCTGGGTAGGACTCAGCCTTCTGATCTGGCGCATGATTCCTTCGAGTTCATCCATCAGGGCGGTGGGTGTTACTTTGTCTTTTCCCTTGGCAATCAGCACCGGGTTAGCATTGTCTTCATCAATGATCTGTTTACAAAATTTATAGGGGAGCATGATACAGTTATCATAATCCCAACCGATAAAATTTTTCCCTTCTTTCTTTATTATGCCAACAATGTTTACTTTTTTGCCTTTTATGTCAAAATATTTTCCCAGGGCCCTTTCAGCAGTTCCGTATAGTTTTTCTGCATTGTCGTAGCCAATCAAACCAACGGGAGATCCACTGTTAAATTCCGCCGATGAAATATAACGGCCAAGGTCAAAATAAATAGGTTGTACTACAGTTTGTCCTTCTACAATGCCATAAACGGATGCATTTTGTATGATATCATCATTGTGCGATAAGTTGCCGCTGGAACGTATTAAAAAGCTGATGTCTTCTACTAATTGTGAACGCTCCTTTATTAAATTCATCTCTTCATATTTCATCACCGGCCTCGCCCTGAATTTCCAGAAAGGCTTATCAGGCCCGCCACTATACTCCCACTTATCAATATAGATCGTGTTGCTGCCCAGGCTATTTACTTCGTTCTGAATATTACGTTCGAGGCTGTTTACAGTGGCCAATACACCAATAATACAAAATATGCCAAAGGCAACGCCAGTCAGGCTAAGTGACGTACGAAGTTTGTTCACCCTTAACTCCTGGAAGGTAAGCCGTAAAGAATTGCGAAGAATATTGAGCGATTTGCGCATGTGTCAAAATTACTGTAACCAAATTAAATGCAGTTTAAAATTATATAAGTGGTTTTAGTTTTTTTTATCATTCGAAATGATCCAATAATTGTTTCAAAACTGTTACCCCGAAATGTAGGCAGACATCATGCGTGTAAAGCTATTTTGAGTTGGATAATTGTTCAATTGATTTTGTGAATTTATATGCTCTTCCCGGTTATCTTCCTGGCTTTGGGTGCATATCAAATCGTTGCATAAGGTTGCCAACCTTTTTGAAAGTATATCCCTGTTAACAGGTTTCTTCCCAAAGGTTGGCAACCTTTAACCCGGTCGGCAATTTGGTATATACCCCTGGCTTTAGCTGGCAATAGTGATCGCCAAAAATAATTTTTATTTTAAATGTGATTATCCGGGTACCGTTGCGAATAATATTGTAAAGCATATTTTACAGGTAAATGAACGAACAATTAAAAAAGGAGGAGTTGATAAGCCGGATCAAAGCCCACGAAAGGATTATTTATAAAATATGTAATTCCTATTGTAGTAATATGAACGACAGGCCCGACCTGGCACAGGAAATTATTTATCAACTGTTGAAATCCTATCACAACTTTAAAGAGGATTATAAATTTTCTACCTGGATGTACCGGATAGCACTTAATGTGGCAATTTCCTTCTACCGTAAAGCCAAAACGGGTAAGCAGGTAATCATGTTTGCAGAAAGCCAGGAGGAAATAGAAGATGAGGCGGCTGAATCCTTTGAACTGGAAAAGAATATTCATACCCTGCAACAATTCATAAACCAGTTGAAAGAATTAGACAAGGCATTGATGATACTTTATCTCGAAGAGAAAAGTTATAGGGAAATGGCTGAGATACTGGGGATTTCGGAAACCAATGTAGCTACGAAAATCAACAGGATAAAAGACAAATTAAAGCAACAGTTTATAAACCAAAATAATTAATACCATGAATGATACAGCTATAAAAAATTTACTCGAAGTGTATAACCAGCAACTGGAAGAATCACGGGTATTGAACATGCAGTCATGGGCGTTGAATTATAAATGTTTTGAAATGCTGCAAAATCAAAAGATGAAATCAAAACTGAATGCATTGGTTGCCATAAAAATAGCAGCGGTTGTATTGGGAATCATCTGGGTGCTCTTTTTGGGTGTATTGGTTTACGGCAATCAATTAGCCAATCTTTACTTTACCGTGTCTGTAATAGTAGTGATGCTTTTTTCGGTGTTAGCCATAGCAGTTTACATAAAGCAAATCGTGCTGCTAAAGCAAATCGATTACAGTGAAAGCATTACTGATACACAGCAAAAATTAGCTATTCTGCAAATATCCACCATTCAGATTGTTAGGATATCATTTCTTCAAATGCCATTTTATACCACCTGGTTTTGGTCAGCAAAATGGATGACGAGCGGAGTTTCTTTTTGGCTGGTTTCTTTTCCCGTTACCATTTTATTTGTCATTCTTGCAATCTGGTTATATAAAAATATTTCAATAAAAAAAATCAACACCAAAAAAGGAAGGTGGCTCATGTCCGGCCCCGAATTCAGTTATATCGTAAAGGCTAAAAACTTCCTGGATGAAATTGAGGATTTCAGGAAAGACAGGATTGAAATTATTGAAAAATAGGGGGGATTTGATTACATTTGGTAGTTATTAGCAGCCACGCCATTTTTAATTTAACTTGATTAAGGTAGATGAGTTAGCTATTGTTAATATGCTTGCCGGGATCCTAATATCCCAATATCAAAATATCAATAACCATGACGATTGCAACGCCCATATTCAGGATTTTTGATTACACAAAAGCGATTGAGTTTTACGTGGACTGGCTTGGTTTTACTATTGACTGGGAGCACAGTTTTGGGGAAAATTTCCCCATTTATATGCAGGTGTCATTGGGTACCATTGTGATACATTTATCCGAACACCACGGGGATTGTTCACCCGGTGGCCGGGTTCATATACAGGATTTTGAGGAACTGACGGAATACCACAAAAAGCTAATTGCAAAAAATTATAAATACAATAAGCCTGGTATTGAAAAGGCTTTCTGGAACAGCAATGTAAACAGCATGGAAGTAATTGACCCGTTTGGGAACAGGTTAACTTTTACCGGTGCATAAACAAGCTATTTGTTTATGCTCACGCACATTATTTTGTTTCTGTGAATATTCAAATGGGGCCTTCTTAAAAGCGGTTGCAGTTACAGAAAGGCCCATTTGACCAGGTGTAAACTTCGGGGAGCTTTTACAATCAGTTACAGTTATTATACTGTTCTACCGCTTTCTCAAGACTGGAATAATCTAATTGTTTGCCTTGTATATTTGTTTGCAGCGCAGTACAGTCGCCACAGAAAGATGCAAATATTTTTTCAAAATTCTGTTTGGTTACCAGCGCCACCTTTTCAGTAGACTTAATTTTAAGATAGAAATCCCCGATCTTTCCATCGGTTGTTGTTGCGGCGTAAGCGTCCGACCCGTTGTACAGCATTTTGCCTTTATTATTCGTTACTTTTTGGAGCAGGCTTCCTTTGGTACCAGCCGAGGTTACTTTGTAAAAATCATTCATATACGCTACATATATATCCTGCCCGATAGCAAATTCATTGATATCCGCAGGGGTATAACTCTTATTAATGCCAGAAGCGGAATTGAATGAAATGGTGCCTTTTTTAAATGACTCCTTAATAAATCCTTCCATCTTATCATTGCTGCTGTTAATTAAATACCCGGTTGCAAAGCCATCCGGAGTTGAGTTAGTCTGTGCTGAAGCAGTAATACTGCCAGCTACCAAAAGTAGCAGAAGAAACTTTTTCATATTTGTAAATTTTGATTGGTTTAATATTTTACTTACTAATAAGTAAGATTTTTGTGTAAATTTTTTTAAGCCGATAATTGTTTTAGAATGGTTTTCCGGATGGTTTCGAAGTCTTTTTTACCGGTGATCCTGGCCAGTTGCACCCCAGCGGATAAGTTGGTCATAATCAACAATGTTTGCACTCTTGCTGATTCTGTAAAGGTAAACTCGCCATTTTTCTTCCCTTCCTGCAATGTTTTTTCAACCAGCTTTAAAACCAGTTCCACAAGGGTGGCTACTTTTATCCTGGTTTTTTCCGGTAAGGTTTTGTAATCAGCCGCAATGGCTCCTATTACGCATATCCGGTCACAGTCTACAAGATGGCTATAGCGGTTGAAAATTTTTTCCAGCTTTGCTTTTGCCGGTATAGCCGCCTGCTCTATTTCCTGCCCGATAATGCCATAATTGGCTATATGCGAATCCACGATACTTTCATACAGGTCTGCCTTTGCCGGAAAATGATAATGAACGGCTGCGTTCCTGATATTCAGTTGTTTTGCAATGTTCGCATAACTAAACGCATGGTAACCTACCTGCTGTATTAAGGATGCGCCCAGTTGCAGGATCGCTTCTTTTGTATCGTTGATTTTTGGTGCCAGGGTACGAATGTAAATAATTACTTACTAATAAGTAAGTTTTGAGTGATATTTATTTTTAATCGTATGGATGAATGGTATCTAAAAATCTCTTAATTACAAAAACATATATTACCTTAACATTACAAAAAAAATAAAACTATGCAAAAAAACATTTTTCTTCTTATGGCGCTTATTGCTTCCCTGGCTGCATGCGATAATAAGCCGGCAGCACCAAAGGAAATAAAGCAATACAGTGCAGAACAACTGTACGATAACAAAAGTATTGGTGGCGCCGCCTTCAGTATGGATGAATCAAAAATACTGGTAAATGCAAATATGACGGGTATTTACAACCTGTACGAACTGAATATTGGCGATACCTTGTTAACACCATTGACCCGTTCCACGAAAGAATCATTTTTTGCGATTGATTACCTGCCGGGAAGCAATAAATTTTTGTATAGTGCAGACAAAGGCGGAGACGAAAACAGCCATATTTACCTGCAGTCGCCGGGAGATACCGCCGGAAGGGATTTAACACCCTGGCAGGGCAGCACCAATAACATGTATGGCTGGAGTGCGGATAAAAAGTCAATGTACGTGATGAGTAACCAGCGCAATCCAAAATATTTTGATCTCTGGAAAGGGGATACCGCCACCTGGAAATTTACCAGCTTTTTCCAAAACGATTCCGGGTACTCACCCGGCGTAATCAGTAAATCTGAACGATACCTTACCCTTACAAAAGAGATTACGACGGATAAAAACGAATTATACCTTTACGACAGGACCAGCAAAACTACCAAACGCATAAGCAACGATAACGAGGCCACCTGGAACGGTATAGCGTTTGAGAAAAATGACAGCATCCTGTATTATATCACCAACGACGGGGATGAATTTGCATACCTGGTAAAGTACAATATCAGTAGCGGAAAGACGGATAAATACTTTAGCAGCAAGTGGGATGTGGCATATATGTCATTGAGCGAAAATGAAAAATACCATACCATCTTTATCAACGAGGACGGAAAAAATAAAGTGCTTTTATACGACCACGCAACCAACCAGCCAATCGATTTTCCGGAAATTAAAGATGGCGATGTAAAAGGAGTGACGATCTCTCCTTCGGAAAAGAATATGATGCTGTCTGTAGGAAGCAGCCGGAGCCCCAATAATATCTATAACTACAATTTTGAGACAAAGAGCCTGAAACAGCTTACCCAAACCCTGAACAAGGAAGTGAATGTAAATGACCTGGTAAGCGCTGAAGTAATCCGGTTTAAATCTTTTGATGATAAGGAAATACCGGCTATTTACTACAAGCCGCTCACTGCATCAAAAGACAATAAAGTACCTGCCCTGCTCTGGATTCACGGCGGCCCTGGCGGACAATCAAGGATTGGATTTTCAAACGAAATTCAATACCTGGTTAATCACGGGTATGCGGTGCTGGCTGTTAACAACCGTGGCAGCAGCGGGTATGGTAAAACTTTTTACAAACTGGATAATAGAGACCACAGCAACGGTGATTTAAAAGATTGTGTATGGGCAAAAAAATGGTTGCAGCAGCAGGAGTACATCGATACCGCAAAAATTGGTATTGAGGGAGGCAGCTATGGCGGATGTATGGTATTGGCCGCACTGGCTTTTCACCCGGAAGAGTTTAAAGCAGGTGTTGATCTGTTTGGTGTGGCCAACTGGATACGCACTTTACGCAGTATACCACCATACTGGGAATCATTTAAAAAAGCTTTGTATGATGAAATGGGTGATCCGAACACTGCAGACTCTGTGAGATTGAAAAATATATCCCCGCTTTTCAATTATCAAAAAATAAACAAGCCATTGCTGGTATTCCAGGGTATGAACGATGTAAGAGTGCTTCCCATAGAAAGTGAAGAAATTGTTGCAGGAGTAAAAAAGAATAATGTGCCGGTGGAGTATATTACCTATGCAAATGAAGGGCATGGGTTTGTGAAGAAGGAAAACCAGGTTACTACTTCTAAAAAAACATTAGAGTTTTTAGATAAATACCTGAAGGGTAACGGGGAAACTGCAAAAAGTAGGTAAACATAAATCAGTTGGATAATGCCGGGGCGAAGGTTCCGGCATTTTGTTTTCTATATATTAAAATTCCTGTTTCAGCATTTTGCGTTAACATTTGCCAGGAGGCGGGTACATAAAATTACTAGTATTATGTGCGGGTATCATGTTAGTATTAAGAAAAGATAACCCTCATAATATAGTCAGGTCTTATCACGAATCTTACTACACAGCTATTGCCAAAATTGTTACCTTAGCGCCCAAGTTCCAATGTTTGTAAAATAAAATTATATCGGATTGGAAATCTGTTGGAATTTGAATGTAAGAGATCTTTTCCTAAAATTATAAAATTGCCCACGCCAAATGAAAGAAGTCTATATTATTTCTGCAGTAAGAACCCCCATTGGAAGTTTCGGCGGATCCCTGAAAAATTTTACTGCTACCCAATTAGGTGCCATTGCTATCAAAGGAGCCCTGGCAAAAGCGGGTATTTCAGCCAACCTGGTAAATGATGTATTGATGGGATCTGTGATACAGGCCAACCTGGGACAGGCTCCGGCGAGGCAGGCAGCTAAATTTGCCGGGTTACCCAACGAAGTAAATTGTACTACGATCAACAAGGTTTGCGCCAGTGGTATGAAATCAATTTCGCTGGCCGCACAAAGTATTATGCTGGGAGATGCGGATATTGTAATTGCAGGTGGTATGGAGAGTATGAGCAATGTTCCCTTTTATGTAGATAGTATGCGATGGGGTAACAAATATGGTAACACACAATTAATAGATGGCCTTGCAAAGGATGGGTTGACTGATGTGTACGATGGTAAGGCAATGGGTAATGCGGCGGAACTTTGTGCGGGCACCTGCGGCATCAGCCGGGAAGACCAGGATGCTTTTGCTATTGAGAGTTACAAACGCTCTCAGGCAGCAGTAAACGAAGGTAAGTTTGAAAATGAAATTGTACCTGTGGAAATACCCCAACGCAAAGGTGATCCGTTATTATTTGCGAAAGATGAGGAACCATTTAACGTAAAGTTTGATAAGATACCGGAATTAAAAGGGGCCTTTCAAAAAGATGGAACCGTAACCGCTGCCAATGCATCCACCATGAATGATGGTGCTGCTGCGCTGTTGTTGATGAGCAGGGAAAAAGCAGATGAACTGGGATTGAAACCCATCGCTAAAATACTCAGTTTTGCAGATGCGGAGCAGGCTCCGGAATGGTTTACTACCACACCCTCACTGGCTGTACCAAAGGCGGTTGAGAAAGCCGGTTTAACAATGGAGGATATCAGTTACTGGGAATTGAATGAAGCTTTTGCGGTGGTTGGCATTGAAAACAGCAGGCGCATGAAACTCGATCCGTCGAAGGTGAACGTAAACGGGGGGGCTGTTTCCATTGGCCACCCGTTGGGATGCAGTGGTGCAAGAATTATTGTAACCCTGGTAAATATCTTAAAGCAAAATAATGCAAAGTATGGTGCAGCCGGCATCTGCAATGGCGGTGGCGGAGCATCTGCCATGGTAATTGAAAATATGTAGTTTTAAACCTCGATCGTAACCCTTTGATCCATTATTAAATCGGGGATGAAAATTACGGTCGCTGATATTTTATTTATTTAAGGGCAGCCGGAAACGGGGCCCTTTTTTAGTGCCTTGATTTGGACTCATTTTTGTACCGTAACTTTTATCCCCTTCCCCCCAGCCCACTTTTATTAAAACACGTATTTATGAAAAAGAATTTACTTGGCTTATTTCTTTGTGTTGCTTTATCCCCGGTTTTAAATGCCCAAACAGTTTTGATCAATCTTGGTACCACTACTGTAGAAACATCCACTTTGTATACTACAACTGAACCCCCCTGGGAATTGAAATACGGCCCCGGCGATTCCTTGTGGATTACTACCAAAAATGGGAAGGTTTACCGCATTCATCCCATTACAGGAGCGGCTACTTTATTGCTGGATTATAGCTCCATGGTGTACCAGGCTGGAGAGGCGGGTATGTTGGGCATGGCCTTTCACCCCAATTTTTCCACCAATCCTTATGTGTACATAGTGTATACTTATACCAGCGGAACCAACAAGGAACGGCTTTCAAGGTTTACCTACACGGGTACAGCATTAGCCAATGAATTGATACTGATTGATAATATCGTTGCAAACACCAACCACAACGGATCCCGGCTGTTGATATTGCCGGACAATATTATCCTGATGAGCACCGGTGATGCCAATAACGCAGCGGATGCACAGGATAATACAAAATTAAATGGTAAGATACTGAGGGTGAATTTAGATGGAACCATACCGGCGGATAATCCAATACCAGGCAGTATGGTGTATACACTGGGCCACCGAAATCCGCAGGGATTATCGATGCATCCCAACGGGAAAATTTATGAAACAGAGCATGGTCCAAACAATAATGATGAATTTCAAATAATAGAGAAGGGCAGGAACTATGGCTGGCCAAATGTAGCCGGTTTTTGCGATGATGATGTGGCCGGCGAAACGGCTTTTTGTATCGCTAATAATGTAAAAGAGCCGCTGGCATCCTGGAATCCTGCACCCGGTATCACCTGGGCGCCCAGCGACCTCGTATGGTATACTCATCCTTCCATTCCGGAATTTCAAAATTCATTCCTCGTGGCATTTTTGAAAACGGAAAAGGTGCGTAGCATCCGGTTAAACGCAGCCGGCGATGGCATTACTTCACAAACTGATTATTTTACCAGCCAGTGGGGCCGGCTCAGGGATATTACCGCCGGTACGGATGGCACCATTTATATTGCAACCAATGTAAGCCCCTTCAGGATCATTAAAATTAAAGCCGCCATTGTAACACCGGTGTTGATTACCAATTTTACAATAGCCTGTAACCGGCAAAATCCAACTATACAATGGAACACACAGAATGAAATAAACAGTAAGCATTTTGTTTTATACAAAAGTACTGATGGGTTTAGGTTTGAACCTTTGGCAACGATTGCTTCCAGGGCCCCGGGCGGCAATTCATCTGTCAGCATTCCGTATAATTACACTGACAACAACGTGGGCTCTCCCGTTTTTTATAAATTAGTAAGTGAGGATAAAGATGGCAGAAAAAAAGAATGGGGAATAGTTGCCTCATCCTGCGGAGTGAGTAGCCGGTTTGCTTTGCTACCTAATCCTGCAAAAGATAAATCTGTTTTGACCATGAACGGTGTAACCGAATTAGTAACGGTGAATGTGTACAATGCTTTAGGGCAATCGGTTTTTCAAAACAGGGTAAACGGAACAGTTGTGTTGCCATCAGATAAATGGCAGCCCGGCGTGTATTTTATAACGGTGATTAATCAACAGCAGGAAATTGTTTACCGGAATAAATTAGTGGTGCAATAGCTGTAATGAAATGGTATATAAAAACAAAGTGGGAGTGTGGAGTAAGGTAGATGCCATCAAAAGGTTTAAAACCAGGATGTAAATAAGTAAATTTCCTTCTGCCCAATGAATGGAATTCAGTAATAATGTACATGTCTTTTTGAAGCCAGCTTCAAATGGGTGACTGACCTGCAGTGTCCGCTGCGGCGGATCGTTCGACATTGATATTTCAATTATTCAATGCAATGCCAGATCGTTTCTCAGCGTGGAAAAATGATACTATTGACGTAAAACTCATTGTAAAATAAAACAGGCGTAGGTAATGGCGGTTTGCAACTCTTAACTATGGAAAGATTTTATAGATGTCTTTCCTATGAACAAAGCGTGCCAATGAAATTTTAGAATTTTCGAAAAAGAAGCCCAGCCTATAATCGCCCACCCTGGTTCTGTAAGCTGTTTTATGACCCGTTAATTTTTTAGTATTTGGATTTTTTTCGAGGGGGTCAACAACTTCTATTAATTCTATCAGGCGTATCAAGAATCTTTGAACCGATTAAAGACTCAGGTCATCAAGATCTTTTGAAAATTTCCTTTGGTACTCAACTTTCATCAGGCAGATAACTTTTTCATAATTTCTGCACGGCTTACCTTCTTAGACTGGTCAATTCTCCGCATCAATTTTGACATACCCATGTCTTCAATTTCTTCTTCGGACAATGCAGAAGATGAAACACCAGGTTTTTCTAACAGGTCGCTGATAAATTTAAATTCGTTGTTGTTTTTGGGAGTAATAACTAACGCTTTCATATATCAAATATAGGAAAAAATGCACCCCTCAACAATGGCAATTTTTGGCAACTTTTTCAATCAGTCCCTTGCAATTAAAACGATTCTTAAAAACGTATTCCTCTTCAAATAACTCCCCTTTAGGGGACGGGGGGTTACACATTAAACCTAAAATGCATTACATCTCCGTCATGCACCACGTAGTCTTTTCCTTCAATTCTCAACCGGCCATTCTCCCTGCAGGCAGCTTCTGATTTATAGGTAATGAAATCCTGGTAAGAGATTACTTCTGCTTTAATAAAGCCTTTTTCAAAATCGGTATGAATCACGCTGGCAGCCTGCGGTGCCTTCCAGCCCTGGTGAATCGTCCAGGCCCTTACTTCCTGCACACCGGCGGTAAAGTAAGTCGATAAATTAAGTAGTTTATAGGCAGAATGAATTAAGCGGTCCAACGCAGGTTCCGTCATTTTATATTCTTCCATAAACATGGCCTTGTCATCCGGGTTATCAAACTCCGCTATCTGTGCCTCAATGGCATTGGTCATTACAATTACCTCGGAACCTTCTTCTTTAGCTGCTGCTATCAGTATATCCGAATATTTATTGCCGGTATGCATACTGGCTTCATCTACATTGGCCACATACAGAACAGGTTTTTCACTCAGTAAAAAATTTTCTGCTATCGCGGCTTTTTCTTCTTTATCCAAACCTAATGAAAGAATACTTTTTCCTTTGTTTAACTGATCCTTACATTTTAATAAAACATCATATTCCAGCTTTAATTTGGCATCCCCGGTCTTCAGCATTTTTTCCATGCGGGATAATTTTCTTTCCACGCTGTCAAGGTCTTTCAATTGTAACTCCGTTTCGATGATCTCCTTGTCACTGATTGGGTTGATGGGGCCTTCATCTCTTAAAATATTTTCATCTTCAAAACAACGGATTACATGAATAATAGCATCCACTTCCCGGATATTCGCCAAAAATTTATTACCCAATCCTTCGCCCTTACTGGCACCACGTACCAGGCCGGCAATATCCACAATCTCAATCTGTGTAGGTACGGTGCGGTTGGGTTGTACCAGTTCCGCCAGTTTATCCATACGTGGGTCTGGTACATTTACCAAACCGGTATTGGGCTCAATGGTACAAAACCGGTAATTGCTAGCCTGCGCCTTGGCACTGCTGCTAACTGCGTTAAATAAAGTTGATTTTCCCACGTTTGGTAATCCCACGATGCCTGCTTGTAAAGCCATGTCCTTAATTGAAAATGAATAATGAAAAATAAAAAATTGGATGCAAAGGTAAGGTTTGAATTCAAATATCAGATTTCAGTATAAAACACTAATTTCAAAGCTTAAAACTGGATAGGCAGAAGGTGTGAGGTAGAAGGCGTAGGGCGTAAAGCAGACAAGACACTCATCACTCATTATTCATTACTCATTACTCATTACTTTTAAAATGGCATTAAGCAGAATCTGGTCAGCATTTATCATCATAGCAATTACCGTAGCTGGTATTAAATGTTTTTTCTTTGGCGATACCCACCTGTTTTCCTGGATGGTAAGTGGAAAGGCAAGTGACCCTGCCAACCCGTTAAAATTAGACGGTATCATTGAAACCTGTTGGATAGCCGTAGAAATTTGTTTAAAGCTGGTAGGTGTTTTAGCGCTATTTATCGGGTTTATGAGTATTGCAGAAAAAGCAGGCGGAATAAGGCTGTTGTCCCGAATCGTGGGCCCTTTCTTTTCCCGGCTTTTTCCGGAAATCCCCAAAGACCATCCCTCTATGGGTCATATGATTATGAATTTTTCTGCAAATCTCCTGGGGTTAGATAATGCTGCCACACCGTTTGGATTAAAAGCAATGCAAAGTTTGCAGGAATTGAATCCAGACAAAGAAGTGGCTTCCAATCCACAGATCATGTTTCTTTGTTTGCATGCGGCCGGATTAAATTTAATTCCGGTTAGTGTAATTGCGGTGAGGGCAGCGCAACATGCATCAGACCCAACCGATGTTTTTCTTCCCTGTATGATTGTAACATTTGTCGGTACCATGACTGCAATGATCATCGTTTCATTTAAGCAAAAAATCAATTTATTTCAGCCTGTGATATTAGCCTGGGTTTTTTCAATTTCTGCTATTATTGTGTTGCTTGTTTTGTATATCACCAGGTTAGACGCCACCGGTATCCAGTTGTTTTCCGGCATGTTGAGTAACGGGTTGATTTTGCTGGTGTTTCTGCTAATTGTTTTAGGTGGGTTATACAAAAAGATAGATTTGTTTGCTGCTTTTGTTGACGGAGCAAAAAACGGGTTTGATACTGCTATTCGTATTATACCTTATATATTGGGAATATTAGTCGCGGTAAGTATGCTCCGCACCAGCGGTACCTTTGACGCAGTAATTTCCGGGATTAAAAGTTTTTTCGCTATGCTGGGTGCTGATACCCGTTTTGTTGATGGATTGCCAACGGCATTGATAAGGCCATTGAGCGGGGGAGCAGCCAGGGGAATGATGGTGAGTACCATGACTACATTTGGTCCTGATTCTTTTGCCAGTAAATTGTCAGGGATTTTCCAGGGCGCATCCGATACCACATTTTATGTGGTGGCCGTTTATTTCGGTGCCGTAAATATCAAGAACACCCGTTATTCAATAGGCGCCATGTTGCTGGCAGATTTGGTGGGTATTATTACCGCTATTATTTTGTGTTATTTGTTTTTTGGATAGGGGAGGAGTTAAATTAGTCAACTGTCTTTTCTACCGAAAACAGTTTTCCGTTTACATCCATGCCTTCAATAACCACTTTGTATTTTTTGCTGATATCATCATTGTAACATTCGAAATCTATTATGGCATATGGGTTTTAATAAATCTGTTTTCTAATAAGTGCAGGTACTCCGTCCTGATCAATGCCCTGTAATTGTAACAACCATGGCCCTGTATTGTCATCCGTAGCAAATAAAAAAGTGGTATTCCCCGATTTGTCTATTTTCAGCGCCGGGTTCCAGTACAATGTAGGCCTGTAATCCACATCAACTTTAAACAGTCCGGGTTTGCTATAATCCATGGAGTAGAATTGATATTGAGGTTCGTAACCGGATAATTCAATTTTGCTGAACCCTTTATCTCTCCAGTCATCCGTATTCCTGCCTTTTACAGTATATATCGCAATACCACCTCTTGCCGCACCAAGCACATACCCTAAGCCCCCTTTGTAAACCTTTATCAGTGCTACATCTGCCGGGATCAGTGTTTCAATATCCATATTGGTTACTGGTTGTTCATTTAAAAAAAACTGTACGGTACCCACTCCATTTTCCGAAAAGGCATCTACCCCATCATACCGGTTAAAAATAACAGTCCTGTTACCATCTGACTGAAAAATACTTAGGCCTGCAATACTCCTTTGTAATAATTGCCAGATATTTAACCCGGGTTCGTCTTTTAAAATGATGGTCTGGTCAGCATTTTCAAACAAGGGACTTACATATTCTTTGTTGATGGAGTCAATTACGTTTGTTCTTTTACTTGTTACCCTTGCTTCTTCCATTATTTTATAATCCGCTAATCCGGCGGGTTCAACAAAAGTAGAAACATACCCTTGTATCTCTTTTGGTACAAGAAGGTTAGCAATGTTACCGACATTTATTTTTTTAAGCGTGTCGGTAAAATGAGGGAAAAACTTTATATCTAATACGGCGGCTTTGTTGGCAGTATTTGTGCCGCTGTAATAAGCGGTAGATTTTTTTGTGAGCGGAAGATTACGGAAAATAAACTGTCCGTTTATATCGGCTGGCTCACTAAAAATGTACTTGGTGGAATCATTATTTCTTAACAACAGATCTACTTTTCCTTTTTGTATGGTTGTTTTTAAAGCAGCCTTTGTTAAGGTGCCTGCCAAAAATAAGCCTGGTTCAAAAGCATACTTTACTGCATTTTCCTTCATTATGTCCACATTGTTTAATTTCCTCCATCCGTTAGTAAGCATCAAATTGTCAGCATCACTTGTGTTGATTAGTATCTTTTGTAATTGATAAGGGTGATGGTCTAATTGCGCATTTAATAAAGGCATCAGCAATGCAAAGGCGGCTATGTCTAACTGGGTACTATCAAACATTGACAGCCTGGCGATACTTACTGATAAATCCGCATTATATCCGGTGGGGAAATTGATTTTTATTTCACTATTGGTTCTTTTGGCAGCAATACCTTTTACTGCTACAGAAATTTCGGGGACGGTATCCTTTTTATCAATCCATACCAGTCTTTCAGCAAGCGCTATTCCTTTTTGATTTATCAGGATGAGCTGCAATATGCCCTTTGGCAAAGGGTCTTTATTAAATGGTATAAAATTTAAATCTTCAGATGGCTTGAATGTTTCGGATACCGCTATCTGTCCATTCATTACGCCTATGAGATAATAATTTTCTTTTAGTATTTCGTCAGTCCCGTTCAAAGAAAGCCCTACAAACAGCTTTTTTGAGTTTTGATTATTTACTGATAATGCAAAACCAAAATTTTGCAAGGCAGGCAATGCGGTCGTTTTTTTTATTCCTCTTGCCATATCTGTAACCTCAGCAATATAAGACTGGCCAACCGAAGTTTTAAGGGTAAAAGATGCCATGCCGAATTGATCAGTGTTAAAAGCCGATACTACCTCTTGTTTGCTATTTTTTACAATCACAGAAGCAGCGATTGATTTTCCGTCCTGGTCAATGGTCCTAACGCCAATTTTTTGTTCTGTGTCAGCAATAAAACTTCCGCTTTCAGGAAAGAAGCCTATGCTAACATCATTTTTATTTGAAGCCGCCTTTTTTTTGTCAAATGCTTGTGTGATATAAATTTTTTTAAGTAAAAAATTATTTTCAGCATTCTGCATCCACATGGTTGTACCCGCCAGGAAATACTGTCCGTTAGGTAATGATTTGGGCAAGGACAACATGCCATGTCCTGATTTTGCACCAACTTTAATTGTTTGCTTCTGCAAAATTTCACCCTTATCATTGCACAATAACAAATAACATACTTTACTTAACGCAACACTATCCTCAGCATTATTATTTAGCAAATATATTTTGTACCAGAGTTCATCCCCGGGAATATAAATATCCCTGTCTGTGTGTATAAAACTATACTCTCCGGGGTTGTTGTACATACGCTGTTTAAACGCTTTGACTACCGCTTCCAAGCTATGGGTTTGAGAAATACCGTTGTATTGCATTAGCAGAAAAAAGGATACAAGGCATAGGACTGTTTTTTTCATATCAATCGATAAAAAGGAGGGGTGATGAAAAAAGAAACGGGTTAATTTGTTTTGAGCGTAATAATAAAAAAAAGCTGCCACATTATGGGCAGCTTTTTTAATTTTGTTGACAATCTAAAATCTAAGTACCCCATCTATAATATGTACTACTCCATTAATGCCCAATATATCTTTTTTAATAATTGTAACTGTCGTGGTATTTGTTTTACCTTTTAATTTAGCACCATTTTCAGATGACGTAATGGTACGACCAGCCCCCAATGCTGTCTGTGGGGTTTGTTTGTTGCCAAAATCATTCGAAAACATGCGAAGGCTGTTGAAGTAATGATACCTTACTATTGAATCTACGCTACCCACTGTTGCGGAAGCTATTGCAGCACTTGTTAATCCGGCGCTTGTCATTGCGGCATCAGTTGGGGCCAGTATAGAGAATACTGAAGTGCCCGATAGCTGAGCCCATTTGTTTGCCTTTGTTAGCGCAGCAATAAAAAGTGAATGTTGCCCTGTGCTGCCAAGAATTGATTGCAATGATCCCTGTAAATTAGGCGGGATATTCACCCTGTTTATCACGTGAACCAAGCCATTGGATACCGCTTTATCACCTTCAGTAATTTTACTTCCATTAATAAAAAAATCATTACCGTTCCTTCCAACATACACACTGGTACTTTGCTGGGTTGTACGTGGGAAACTATTTTGTGCAATCATGTCAAGAGTTGCGAACCTTGCATTAATGATGTGGTAGGTAAGTAAATAATTTGCTGTACCCTGGGTCATCTTGTTAATAGAGTCCGCTGAAATACCAGCCGCTGCGAAAGCTGCGTTTGTTGGGGCAAGCCAGGTAAATGGTCCACCGCCGGTTTTAAATGCCTGTAATCCTGCTCTATCCAAGGCTGCATTGTATAAACTTAGTTCGGTATTACTTTTTAAATAATCATCTATAGATGGAAGCGGAGTTACAACCTTATCTTTTTTGCAAGATATCAGTACAAGAAGTAAAATGGCTGCAACTATATTTTTTATAGTATTCATTTTTACAATTTTATTTATTAAAAACAAGGGGTTGAAGGACAGGTGCATATATCAGGGTTCCTGTAACAAAGCCACTGGCATAAAGTGTTACATATCTCTGGTTAATGGAATTGCCCTGAGTTGGCGTAAGATTGGTTCCAAAGCTTGCTCCAGTTGATGAAATGATCATCCTGTACCGGTAAAAAGATTTGGTGGCCGAAATGGGAACTTTTACGTAATCGCTTGCTGATTTAAATGCAATGTTTTTAATAAGTGTATCCCTGATAACAGATGTAGCGTCAGCAGAATCAATTCGTATAACAGAAACATTTGGGGACTTACCCATTGCATTAATAAACCTTATTTTGTAAAAACCACTATCCGGCAGCTCTGCCGATTTATCTTCAACCGTGAATAGCGTCCTGCTTATTCCCGTATCCGCAAGCGTTACTGAATAGAATTTTTTTGCCTCCGTAGAGAGGGTGCCGGTGAAAATTACTGTGGAATCGTTACTGGTACCTACATTTGGTAAGGCCATTTTAATATTGCCGCCTGGCAACGTAGCTGCGTAATCCGGAAAAGTAATGGTAGATGGAAAGACACCGGCACTACCCGAAGTATTAGCTCCGTTGATTTTTACATCATTTATTTTTATCATTACTGCAGGAGTACCCGCAGACAGAAAATAAAACTTTGTATAAGCCTTATCTTCCGCTAAAAAATATTCGGATGTCCGTAGTTTATTTTTTTCACACGCTGCTAAACTGAATATGGTTATTAGTGACACAACAATGCGAAGGGTATTTTTTATGTTAATCATTTTTTTTGTTTTAAGGTTGACTGAACCACATTTCGTAAGTATGATAATCCTGATTTAATGCACCAATTCTTTTAAGTTCATCCAGGTTCCAGTCAAATTCCGAAAAGTTAGTTGGCCTGAAACGATAGGCAGGTTTAGGCCCTAAATTATTACTGGAAAACAAAGGGATTGCGTACCCTTTGTAAACAGGCTGAGTTGTTTGGGGATCAATATCAAAATAATGGTAGCGCCTCATATCGCACCAGCTTTCAGTAAAATTCCATCCAAAATCTGCAATATACTTTTGCAGCATTATATCGGTTAGTGTAAGTGCTGTAGTTGATTGTTTTACAGCAGCACTTGCTAAGTAATTTGATTTTTCTGTCGCAGTAATTTGCGTAACGCCATTAGCACTTGCATTGTTGATATTTACAAAATCAAAGTGGGCGCCTACTGCATTTTTATAACTTGCCAACGCATTTGTTAAATCTTTTTTTATAAAAGCGGCTTCTGCTTTAATTGACTGCAATTCAAAGTAAGTCATGATTGGAAAAGTAGCATTGCTTTGAAAAAGATATTTGCCCTGCCGGATGGCGAAATTACTGGCATTTGGATTCACGATATTACTATCTCCATATAATGTGGCAGGTGTTAGGCGGAATGCTGCGGAACCTACTATTGTACCAACCGTGTAACCTGTGCTTGGCAGTATAAAACGATACCCTCCATTTAAAGTTGGCATATTAGTATTAAGTGTGGATGTATCCGGGCTTACCGATAACATCCTGCTAATCCTTGGGTCTCTGCTGCCTAATGCGGTATTTCCATAAAAAGTAGTGCCGTCTAAGAGTTGTACTGTAAACCTGCTTTGCCTTCTAACATAAAAATTATCCCTTGCTGGCCCCCAGGGATTCGTATCATCATTACGGGTAGCGCTATGTGTGATAAGGAAATTATCCGCATTTGATTGCATACTTTTATCTACAAATGAAATAACCGAGTCTGCATTATATTCCGGCTTGTTTGACTGATGATGCCAGTTACGGGCTAGGATACCATAAACAAACCTTTTCCATTTTTCCCTGTTGCCTGCGTATACTAAATCACCCCGTCCCATTACAGCCTGGTTTACTTTGCCATCAGTGCGGTTAAGATATGACAGCGAAGACCTGCAAAGCGAGTCAACCACTTTGTACAAAACATCCTGTGTTTCATATTTAAAATAAACCCTGTTGGGTTCCCAGGCCTGGTAATAAGGCATTTCACCAAAATAATCTGTAGCATTTTGCAATCCCCAGGCCCTAAGGGCTATGGCTGCACCTACATAATCCCATTGCTCCTCAATAATGCCTTGCTTTACTACCAGGTTTATTGCGGTGCCTTGCACCTGGTAAAAGTCTCTCCACGCTTGGTTGGCACCAGACCCGCCTGCATTACCACCATGTACATCGTAATTTTCACCAACTGCGGTACTACTCCAGTTCTGAATGTAAGCCCCGGAGAATCTTCCATCAAAGGCCATTGTTCTCGACATAACAGCAGTAATGGGGGGGAACAGTGATGCCAGGCTTGGGATTTGTGGACTGGATGGGTCACTGTTAATATCAAGATATTTTTTACAACTGCCGGTTACAAAGATTATCAATAATAGGCTTAGAACTGTTTTACTAAATTTCATATAATAAAGTATTAATTAATAAATTAAAATTGTAAGCGAAAGGCCAGAATTAAGCCCCTTGGCGTAGCAATGTTTCCCAGGTCCATCCCCACACCTCCCATGCCACCTCTTGTAGAAGTATTATTGGCATTTGCGGATGGATCGGCACCCGAATAATTGGTGATAATAAACAAATCAGTGCCGGTAAACGTAAGTGAACCACCTTTTATCACCCGTTGTCTTTTAATCAAACTTGCCGGAAAGTTATACGTTAAGCTAATATCTCTCATTCTTATCCAATGCACATCTTTTTCAATAAAATCTTCAGCTATCGTACCAGCGGTATAATAGTCAGATCTGAAAAACGGAGTAATCAGGATATTATTAGGTGTTGGGGTTGATGTGTTCTGTAAGCCATCATTTAGTACGCCTTTTATTACCCTGGGTGTTTCCCTGTCAAGCGTTTTAACGCTCATGCCCCTGTTATACAAAAATTCTTCCGTGCCATTATATACATCTCCTCCTCTTCTAAGGTCTAAATTAAAAGAGAGGTTTACATTTTTCAATATAGCAAATGAATTAATCAAACCAATATTGAAATCGGGTTGTCTGTCAGCGACTACTGTATAATCAGCCACCTGTATTGGCAGCCCTGACGTCTGAGAAATTATCAGGTTACCATTAAAATTTCGCTGAAACCTGTTGGAAGCCAGTTGAAAAATATTGCCCCCCTGAACAGCGATGTTTCTAATATTGGCGATCCAGGTATCTGAATTGTAAAACTGTGGGAGGCCGGCCGGCATTGAAATGATCTCATTCCGGTTTCTTCCAAAGTTTACGGTAATGTCCCAAATGAGGTTTTTACTTTTTACAGGCGTTCCTGTCAATTGAAACTCAAAACCTTTATTTTGAACAGTACCCCCGTTAATCCATTGCAGTATAGCGCCGGATGCATAAGAAATCCTTGGGTTGATCAATTGGTCTTTGGTTTGGTTATTGTAATAGGCAAAATCTAAACCAAGCCTGTTTTTAAAAAACTTCAATTCTATTCCTGTTTCAAATTGTTTGCTAAGCTCTGGCTGAAGATTAGGATTGCCCTGTGTAACAAATGGTGTAAAACCACCACCAGTAAAAGTAGAGGCACTAAACCTATTTCCTTTTACATAGGGTGCGCTTGGATCCCTTCCGGTAGTAGCATAATTTATTCTTGCTTTAGCGAATTGTATTGATGCAGGTAACGTTTTTATTAAATCAGTAATGATAATATTACCCCCAACAGACCAGTATCCATAAGTTGCATCTGCCATTTTAAACAAAACAGGGTCAACCAGGCGGCTTGAGAAATCCATCCTATAAGATCCTGACAGATTTAACCAATTGTCGTAGTTTGTACTATAGTTAATAAATGCACCGGCCCTGCTCCAGTTGGCATTAGTGGTAATGGATGCTACTGTCAATGGATCAGTATTATTGATACTCACAAAACCAGGATCAAAAAATCGTTCTCCTTTAATGGAATTGATTTCATATTTTCTGCTGTCAAACGTAAATGCTGCAATAACTGAATTATTCAGCTTCCCTATTTTTTTTCTTGCCGATGCCCTATAAACACCATTGATCAACCGTTGGTTTTCATTCCACTGGGACAGCGACCCACCAACTGTTCTTGCAAAATTGCTTTGCGGATGTAGAAACCAGGTTCCTTTAGTGGTGTAAAAATCAACTCCATGTATAGCAGAAAAGTTAAGCCATTTTGTAGGGTCGTAGCTTATACTTACATTGCCGGTAAACCTGTCGTTAATATCATAATTTATATTCTTATTTACATCCCAGAAAGGATTATCATCTTCAGCGCCACCTAATGGATCACCCCTTAAAGCCCGTCGGTTACCGGTTGCATCCAAGTAGTTTTTCATGTTATCATCTACTGGCCACGTGAGCATGCTCAGCAAAAATCCACCAGTACCTTTGGAAGCCTTATCTGTCCTGGAATTGATGTAAGCCAATGAATTAGTAATATTTAATTTGGGGCTTATTTTAAAAGAAGTATTTAACCGGAAATTATACCGTTGAAAACCTGTGTTGGGTACAACTCCTTCCTGTTTATTATAACCTGCTGTGAAACGGTAAGTACCAATATCACTTCCCCCATCCACTGATAAATTATGTTGCTGGCTTTTCCCAATTCTGAAGAAGTTATTTAAATTATCAAAAATTTGTGAACTGGCCGGTATCTTTTGCCCATAAAACGTTCGGGCTGCCTGATTATTAATTCCAAAAGCCCCTTGGTCATAAATGGTTTGAATTGCGGGTAAACGATACACTTTTTCCCACCTGAAACTGCTACTGTAAGTGACATTGGCACTACCTTTTTTACCTTTTTTAGTAGTAATAATGATCGCACCGTTTGCACCCTCCGAACCATAAAGAGCGGTAGCTTCCGGACCTTTAAGCACAGTCAGCGTTTCAATGTCTTCCGGGTTAATATCCATCGCCCTGTTCCCAAAGTCATTACTCCTGTTCGCCAAATTTAATCCACCTGTTGCAGGCAACCTGTCCTGCATTTCAAATGTACTGTTGTCTATAATTAAACCATCTACAACAAAAATTGGCTGATTGTTTCCATCTATTGAAGTTGGCCCCCTTAGTACAATTGAAGATGAGGCCCCGGGCATTCCTGTAGTGGCAGTAATAGTAGCACCAGGTATCCTGCCGGCTAAAGAGTTTATAAAATTTTCTCTTTTTGTTTGTGCTATTTCTTCGCCTTTTACTGTGATAGCCTGGTAGTTTAAATCTTTTTTTGCTTGTTTCATACCGTACGCCGTTACGATCACTTCACCTAATTGCTTATCAGTTTGCTCCAGTTTTACATTATAGGTGCTTTCATCACCCACCTTATGAGACTGTGTTGAATAGCCTATATAGCTAAATTGAATCACTTCATTTTTATTTGCCATAATAGAATAATAACCTGCAGCGTTAGTTTGTGTGCCTTTTTTTGCGCCAGCGATTTTTACACTTACGCCCTGCAGGGGTGTATTGTCATCCGAAGAAACAATAGTACCGCTGATCGTTCTTTCCTGAGCTGATAATGAAAAAGTAAATGTGACAAGAAGTAACAGGTAAAATAAAAACTTAAAAAATTTCATATAAACAGGTTTTGGTTGCCATAAATAAGTTTTCTTTAAAAAGTAGTTGCAAAACGGGTAAGTTAAATAAGTCAAACCCATCGGGAATAAATTGCAGAATTTTTCTCATTGCGTGTTTTTTGGTTTAGTATTAACAATCAGACAATATTTTTTATAAATAAGTTGCCTTTAAATTCTTATAAATGTGATTAAAATGGCTTTGAGGAAATGAAATTTTGTAAAACATAATGGTATCCCCTCAACCAGGACAGGCCTTTTTCTTCGATAATTTTTTAGGGGAATCTATATGATTGCAGCAGTTTAATCCCGGGAGGGAAAAAATTGGGTATAACCTGATATTTTTCATCCCGGCTATTGGATATTTTTTGTTTTCTGAAAGCCGGTACCAAAAGCGTTCGCCATCCATAAAGATGGGAGAGTGTAATGCTGATAAGGTCATTACATGCTGCTGATAAAAGGGCCGTGTAAAAAAAACATGCATTTCACTAAACATTAATTTTCGAATTGGTAAGTCAAGATAGAAAATATAATGCATAAAAATGCATCTAACGTACATTATTTTACCATTGTTTACGCAAAAAGCCGCAAAAATCATCATTTTGTGTTAGTAAACCTGCAAAAAGTCTGCACTTGCTCGTTCTGCAACAAATTATATAAAATCGGTACAAGAAGCGAAATGAAAAGGTTACTTCTCAATTGAGAGCAAATTGGCCGAGGGTTTATTTTAGCTGCAGCCTTTGTTATACGGTAACTTTATTTTGTTCTTCTTTTTTTAACGGCAGGTGTGACTACTTTTTGTTTAGCAGGCGCTTTGCGGACAGTCGCTTTTTTACGGACAGGTAATTTCTTAAGGGATGGTTTCTGTTTTGTTTTGGCAGGCGCCTGAACTTTTACCGCCTGCTCCATTGGTTTTGCAGCTTCTGTTTCTTCTTCTTCACCGTCACCGGTGTAATTACCAAAATTATCAGCAAGGTCTTTGGCGTGGTAAATGCCGTGGTTGTATTTATTACCCAATACAATAATGGTGGCAGAATCCTGGATCAACCGGATAAATGCGGCATTGTTGCCATGCCACCAGCCATTGTGATAAATCATTTTTTTACCGTTTGGATAGTTGTTCATTCTCCAGCCAAGCCCGTAATTGCGAACACCCGGCCTTTCATTGCTGTAAGGGTTGTATGCTTCTTCCAGGGTTTTTGCGGTAAATAAAGAGTTACCGGTTAATGCCCGGTCCCAGGTAAGGAGGTCGCGGGGAGTGCTGTAGATATTTTTATCCCCATATACCAAATCCAAAAAATTCAGGGGAATTAATTTTCCTCTCCAATCGTAGCTCATGGTAACCTTACCTGAATCAGCAGCATGATTATATACAAACGTGTGTTTCATTTCCAGCGGCCCAAAAAATGTTTGCTGTAAATAGTCGCCATATTTTTTACCACTCACTTTTTCTATCAGCAATGCCAGTAACGCGTAATTGGTATTGCAGTAGGCAAATCCCCTGTTGGGTGTTCCAATATTGGGTATCTCTGCTTTGCGGGTAATCAAAAAATCAAGTACATCTTGGTTGGTGATATTTACCTTTTTATCCCACTTCATATTTTCCATATAATGAACATAGTTGGGTAGCCCGCTCCGGTGATTGAGCATGGTGCGTATGGTGACGCCCGGAAAATCGAAGGCCGGGAAGTATTTACTGAATTCATCATCAATCCCCAATTTACCGCCTTCCCATAATTTTAATACGGCCATGGCAGTAAAGGTTTTGGAAACCGATGCAATGTGAAAAGAGGTACTATCGGTAATAATATCTGTACTGCCCGGATGTCCGCTGCCATTGTAATCTTCAAAAACTATATTGCCCTTTTTTGCAACCACTATGCCGCCGTTAAAGCCAATTCTTTTTAATGCCGAATCGTACCATGCCTCGCAGGCGATGCGTAGCCGTTCACTTTCCGCATTGGTGAGCGGGGTAGGTGAAGGTAATAATATTTGGAGTGTATTAGTGCCAGGTAAGTTTTTTTTAGTGGCAGGAGTAGAACCACAGCCACATAGAAAGACAAACGTAAACAAAGTTGCATAGAGGTATGCGGTACAAGTGTGCGACGCCCGTCCATTCCGCACATCCGGGCGGGCAACGATGCGCAGCAAAGAACAAAAAGATTGGCTCATAAAAATATTAAGACTTAGATAGAATATATTTGTGCAAAATAAGGCGTAAAAATCATGGCAGACAAAAAATTAACAAGTTATCCAAAAGAGAAAATCAATATTTTATTTTTAGAAAACATCAGCGATGTAGCCGTAAAGTATTTTAATGCAGCCGGTTATGTAAATGTGAAAAAATTAAATGGGGCATTAAGTGAAGAGCAACTCATTAAAGAAATAAAGAATGTGCACCTGGTTGGTATCCGAAGCAAAACCCAACTGACAGCAAAAGTGCTGGCTGCAGCCGAAAAATTGCAGGCCATCGGTTGTTTTTGTATAGGCGTAAACCAGGTAGATCTGAAAGCGGCAACTAAAAGAGGAGTAGCTGTATTCAACGCACCATACAGTAATACCAGGAGTGTGGCTGAACTGGTGATTGGAGCATCCATCATTTTGATAAGAAAAATCATTGATAAAAACAAAGCAGCCCACGAAGGTATCTGGCAAAAAGATGCTGCCGGAAGTTTTGAGCTAAGGGGTAAAAAGCTGGGTATTATCGGATATGGTAATATCGGCAGCCAGTTAAGCGTACTGGCAGAGGGATTGGGAATGAAAGTGCTTTATTATGATACCGAAACCAAACTGCCGTTGGGCAATGCGGAGGATTGTAAAAGCCTGAAGGACCTGGTAAGCAAGTCAGATATTGTTTCCCTGCACGTGCCTGAATTACCCTCCACTAAAAACCTGATCAACAAAAATCTTTTGAAGAGTTTTAAGCCCGGAAGCATTTTGATCAACTATGCAAGGGGAGAAGTGGTGGATATTGATGCATTGGCCAAATCCTTGTCAGAAGGGCATTTGGGCGGAGCAGCGATTGACGTTTTTCCATGGGAGCCGGAAAAGAATGGTGATACATTCACTACTCCATTGCAGGGCCTGAGCAATGTATTGTTAACGCCTCATATTGGTGGCAGTACGCAGGAGGCACAGCATAATATCGGAGATGATGTGAGCTCCAAGTTATTCAACTACCTGGAAAAAGGTATTAGTTATGGTTCTCATACCGTACCTGCATTAAGTTTGCCACCACAGGAAGGTACGCACCGTATTTTGCATATACACAACAATGTGCCGGGGGTTTTGAGTGAGATCAATACCACGTTGAGTAAAAACAAAATCAACATTTTGGGACAATACCTTAAAACAAATGATGCCATTGGTTATGTGGTTTTGGATGTGGATAAAGGCCTCAGTAAAAATGCGCTGGAATTACTAAGAAAGGTAAAGGAAACCATTAAGGTGAGGATGTTGTATTAACAGCCACTCCCATTGCGGGAAGGAATTTGAATTGTTTTTTATTTTATTGATATTTTTTAATGGGTAAGGATGACTTACCCATTTGTTTTTGCAGTATTCGGGTGATAAGGCATCAGTCAAAACTATTTGGCTGAAATGATCGGGAATCCTGCAGAAATAGTGGTAGCGGTCATGCTTTCGGACACCCTGCAAATATCAAAAGACATTTGACAAAAACTTCAATTTTTAGTAAATTCGCATAGCGAAAAAGAACGAAATGATTTATTTAGACTTCGAGGTCGACAAGCTCACCAACTCTATTGAAAATGCAATATCAGGCGAAGTTTTTGACACGTTGACTGTTAAACTAAAACCTGAAGATGGTAAAAGCATTAAGAAAGTTGAATGGGTGTTTAATTGGAACAATGAGCTTAAAGACAAAACAAAGCAAGTTTATAAATTGACAACTGTTAGTAATCCGACAATCATTCATGGACTTATCAGTTTGACCGACAAAGGCGACCACATTTATATGCACCTGATTGAAAATGCAAAATTCAACAAAGGGAAAAATAAACTCTACAAGGGTGTTGCCGGAAACCTTGTTGCGTTTGGCTGTAAAATGTCGTTTGAAAAAAATTATGATGGTGTAGTTTCTTTTATTGCTAAGACACAACTTGTTACTCACTACGAACAAACTTTGGGAGCGAAACTTTTTGGCGGCAACCGCATGTTCATTGACACCAAAGAGGCATTTATTTTAACAACCAAATATTTTAAAGACTTTAAGCTATGATAAACTTTAAAAAAATAGACGACAAAGACTTTGTATTTGTAAACAAGCCTTTAAGCGACAAAGAAGAAAAAGAATTTAGTGATTATCTAAAATCACGTAAGACGAAAACAAGAAGGGCGATTACAAAAAAAAAGGGTAAAATCCTTCAACTTCAAAACTAATAGCACGAGCCGTTAATATGTGGTTGGGGCGTTATTTGGCGAGGACATTGTTACCTTCATCATCAGCAACATAGCGGGTGTTATTTAAAATTGTCTCAGCTCAATATAGGGTTGCCAATCTTTTTTTAAGTGTTTTTAGTAACAAAGAACCTGCACAAGGTTGGCAACCCTTCCGACAATTTTAAATGCAACCAACATAACTGCACTTGTTTGGGAAGACACAAACAACGAGGCTCATTTAATCTTTTCTTCTACATCAACAAAGCATAGATAGGGGTTTGGGGGCGGAAGATTTTTAAATCAATCAGTAGTGCTAAGCCCTATTAGTTGTGAGCTCTATTCTTTCGTTTAATCCGTTTTCTGTAAAACGACTTTTCTTTTCGGTATCCAACTATGTTTAAATGAGTGCAACTAATTCATAAGCTGTTTAGCCCCCTGCATTTATGATTGAAATCACTATACCATTCTCTTTTTGCAGTTAATTTTGGCAATCGTTTCCACTTTTACTGAATAGAAATTGAATTGTCACAAAAGGGTAAAATGAAACATAATAAAAGTATTTAAATACTTTTATTAAAACAGATTCGCTAACTTTACAAAACAATTAAAACTTTAAAAAACAAGCATATGGAAATTTTAGAAGAAAACATCCTGAATGTAACTTTACTTGAACCAAGACAAAAACATCCCACCATTTTTGTTCGCTTTGATGAGTTGGAAGAAGGTGAAAGCTTAACCATTCACAACGATCATGATCCCAAGCCACTTTATTACCAGTTGCTGGGCGAAAGGGGAAATATTTTTACCTGGGAGTATCTTGAACAGGGCCCTGAAACATGGAAGGTTAAAATTTCAAAACGTATTACCGGGCAGGATGAAGAAACGATTGGGCAAATTGCTGCGAGGGATTTGCGCAAGGTGGCCATTTTTAAAAAGTATGGACTGGATTTTTGTTGCGGTGGAAAGAAGACAGTGAAAGAAGCTTGTGCTGAGAAAGGTTTGGACGTCACTAGGATTGAACAGGAATTGCAAAATGCGGATAAGAACCCAACAGCACGCCCGTTACCTTACGGCGACTGGAGCCTTGACTTCCTGGCGGATTATATCGTGAATACCCATCACAGTTATGTTACTAAAACATTGCCCGACCTGAGAACTTATGCAGCTAAGGTAGCACAGGTACATGGTGATCATCACCCCGAACTAAAACGCATTTATCAGTTAGTTGAAGAGATCAATGCAGAACTGACTGCCCACCTGGTAAAGGAGGAAAGAATATTGTTCCCATATATTAAAGAACTGGTAGCAGCAAAGGGCAACAGGCAACCTGCGCAGGCCGCACATTTTGGAACCGTACAGGCCCCGATTAATATGATGGAAATGGAGCATGAACTGGTGGGTAAAAACCTGGCGGAAATAAGAACCTTAAGTAATAATTATTCGTTACCCGAAGATGCCTGTGCAACCTACAACGTGTTGTATAGATTGCTGGCAGAATTTGAAGATGATTTGTTTACCCATATACACCTTGAAAATAATATCCTGTTTCCAAAAGCATTGGAATTGGAGAAACAAGCTTAATGTCTGATGTCCGCCCGGATGAATGCCTCCAAAATGACCTTGTCGGGCTGGCGTTCGGACGGGTCTGATTTTTTGATGTCTGATTTTTTTCTGACTGGTTGTTTATGCTTTTTTCAGTAACAGTAAAATATTCAATTTTTTGATGTCAGATGAATGTTTAGGAAAAGGAGGTGTATTAATTTATTTAAGTGAAAAACCGTTTGGAAATACTGGTCTGCATAACCCTGACGGTTGTAAATTCCGTCAGGGTTGCGCAGACTTAAACCTTACAGATTAGTAAAAAAGTTAAACCTGTTACCAATATTTAATTATCATGATTATTAATGCAAACACCAAAATCGCCCCCATTTTAAAACAGCATCCCGGTGCACTGGATGCAATTATCAGCATCAGTCCCAGGTTTACAAAATTGCGTAATCCGATTTTAAGAAAACTAATGGCGGGCAGAACTACATTGGCAATGGCGGCAAAAGCAGGAGGGTGTAATGTTACTGATTTTTATGATCAATTAAAACCATTGGGTTTTGACATTGATTTGGATACAAAGCCGGTAGAGGTGGAGCAAAAAGCAGTGCCCGGTTTTATAAGTTCTTTAAATAAAGCTGAAATGATTAGCCTCGATGTTCGCCCGGTAATTGCATCCGGTGAAGATCCGCTGCATCTTATTCTTGAAAATATTAAAGCGCTTAAAACCGGGCAGGTATTAAAAATCATCAACAGTTTTGAGCCGCTGCCTTTAATATTATTGCTGCAGAAAAAAGGATTTGCCAGTTACACGGATTATATTAATGATGATGTGGTGGAAACCTGGTTTCATAAAGAAGCAGCATCCCTGCCCGTTGAACCGGTAATTGCCGGCAACGCTTCAGATGGATGGGATGAACTGATGCATCAATTTAACAACCGTATTAAAACCATTGACGTTCGTGCACTTGAAATGCCGTTACCTATGACAACCATACTTGATTCTTTGGAAAACTTACCTCCTGAAACCGCCTTATTTGTGCATCATAAACGCATACCGGTTTTTTTGTTGCCGGAATTAGCCGAAAGAAAATTCGATTACCGTGTAAAGCAAATTTGTGATGGGGAAGTAGATCTTTTAATCTTTAAAAATTGATATGACTACTCCGGGCGCAAATGACAACCTGGTTAAGAATACCAGCTATAAAGTGGTGCTGCCGTTTTATATTTACGCTGCGGTAGCTTTTCTTTTTAGCTGCATACTTTTATTTACTTCTTCTTCGGCATTTTCGCAACATTATTTTCATCCACATACATTGGCCATCACCCATACGATGGCTTTAGGCTGGGGTACGATGATGATACTGGGGGCAGGCCATCAACTGCTGCCGGTTTTAATTGAAGGCAGGTTGTTCAGCAATATACTGGCTTATCTTTCCTTTACGTTTGCAGCCGTTGGAATTCCTTTATTGGTGTATGCTTTCTACACATTTAACTTAGGAATGCCAGCCCAATACGGAGGTATACTGGTCAACCTCGCCATTCTTTGCTTTGTTGCAAATATCGTCACCAGCCTCGCAAAAAGCAGGAATGAAAATGTACATGCTGTTTTTGTTTTTACAGCAACTTTGTGGCTATTCCTAACCACAGCCGTCGGGCTTTTGCTGGTATATAATTTCACGCTTAATATTTTACCCAAAGATTCATTGCAGTACCTTTCATTGCATGCGCACCTGGGCATTGCCGGCTGGTTTTTGCTGATGGTGATTGGTGTTGGTTCCAGGTTAATACCGATGTTCCTTATTTCAAAATATACCAATACAAAAAGGCTATGGCTAATTTATTCATTAATAAATTCGGGCCTGGTTAGTTTTGTTATTATCCATATTTATGTAAACAATGCAGCGCTGTATTTATTTCCTGTGGCAGCCGTTATAGCGGCTTTGCTGCTGTTTGCCTGGTATTGTAAGAAGGCTTACAAGGAACGCATCCGTAAGCAGGTAGATGAACAAATTAAAATTTCATTACTGTCGGTTTTAATGATGGCCCTGCCATTAATCGTGTTAGTGATTACAATGATTGCCCTGTTTAATAAAAAAGAAAATAGCGACCTGGTATTGCTGTATGGCTTCTCCATTTTTTTTGGATGGATAACAGCGATCATTTTTGGCATGACTTTTAAAACCCTGCCGTTCATCGTTTGGAATAAAGTATATCATTTGAAAGCCGGACTGGGCAAAACACCCAATCCCAAAGAATTATTCAACAGTAAAATATTTGCTGCAATGGGGGTTGCTTATTTAACCGGTTTTGTTTTATTTGCTGCCGGTATTATTTTCTTTGGTGTGTTGGTGCTGAAATTAGCGGCGCTGTTTTTACTGGTAGCAGCTGTATTGTACAACTGGAATGTATTTAAAATAGTATTGCATAAACCATCAAAGGCATGAATGTAATAACCAATGATAATTTGCGATGCACCATTGCGCTGGCCGTATTGCAGGATGTGACTGATCCCGAGATTGGATTGAACGTGGTAGACCTTGGCCTGGTATACCAAATAGATTTTGATGACGAAAGCAGGGAAATATTTGGTTTGATGACATTAACCACGCAGTTTTGCCCAATGGGCGAATCGATTGTTGGTGCGGTAACCAGGGCCTTACAAAATGCATTTGGCGATTACACCGTACAGGTTAATTTAACTTTCGATCCGCCCTGGAACAATAACATGATTTCTGAGGAGGGACAGGAATTTTTAAACCAATAGTTTATGCTGAGTTATACCTGTAAAACAGCCGTGAAGGCGGTCATCTATCTTGCCTCAAAATTTGAATCGGGCGAAAGAGTGGGTATTGTAGCGATTGCGGAATACCTGGAGGCAAGTGAGCACACCGTTGGCAAGATGCTGCAAACGCTGGTAAAGCAGGATGTAATTAAAAGTCTTAAGGGGCCATCCGGTGGTTTTTACATTACCAAAATACAATTAAAGCAACCGATTATAAATATAGTAGAAGCCATCGATGGAAACCAGGTATTTAAAGAATGCGGGCTGGGTTTAAGTAAGTGCTCTTCCACGCATCCCTGCCCGATACATGATGATTATAAAGTAGGAAGGGACATCATGGAAAATTTATTCAGGAATAAAAAAATAATTGAATTGTGCGATCCGGTGACTAATGGATTAACTTATTTGTTTGGGTAATATCGTCCTGGTATTACTGTTTTTAAATATGCCACTTAATTTTTTCCTGGAAATGTTATGTCTTTTATGCTTAAACAGTCGCATCAAAAATTAACCTGCGTTTTTTTACCGGAAGATCCCTTCTTTAAAATTAATTTTTTCATTGTGATCAGAGTCATAAAGCAATAGAGAATAAGTGAATACTTTGGATAAAATTTACAATTAAAAATTTATTTTATGCGAAGCATTTTATCTACATCCTGGATTATTTGTTGTTTTATTTTTATGGGTTGCAATAGCGACACCAGCGAAAAGCCGGCAACAGCTACTGAAACCACGCCTGTTGAAGGTACCGTCGGCCAATCGGGCGTAAAAGACGATATGTCTCAAAAAAATGTTGTGCAGGTCGCTATTGGCAGCAAAGATCATACAACACTGGTGGCGGCCGTAAAAGCCGCGGAACTGGTAGATGTGTTGAGCAATGCCGGCCCCTTTACCGTATTTGCACCAACCAATGCAGCTTTTGATAAACTGCCTGCAGGCACCGTGGATAATTTATTGAAACCGGAGAAGAAAGAAGACCTTACTGATATCCTGCAATACCATGTATCTGTTGGAGTATTTAAAGCCGATATGCTTACAGACAGGGAGGTGATTGGACAGGTAAATGGAGGCAATATTACCATCACCAAAAAAGATGGAAAATTGATGGTAAATGGAACTGCCACCATCATTGCATCCATCCCCGCATCAAATGGAATTATCCATGTAATTGACGGCGTGTTATTACCACCTGTAGCTAAATAAGATTCAGTTTCCCCGGATATCCCCGGTACTTTACATCTCCACTTCCAAAGCATCGGGTAAATAACAAAAAGAGGATGCCCTGTTTTATGGCATCCTCTTTTTATGTAAAGCTTCTTTGATTTGTTTAACGTAGTTTATTGCTGCCCGTCATTGAAGAATGAATCGTTACGGGCACAAACGGATCTTCACCATTACTCATTCACGCATGACCGTGTAACCTTTCGTTCTTTATTTTTTCTGCTATAATGCCGGATATGCTGATGGCCCGCTGCTTTGCGAGGCTGGCATTGGCGCCTTCAAACAATTCATCTACCGTGGTTGTAAATAGATGGTTCCATTGATTAAAATGAGATTCATTCAACGGAGTAATATGGTGCAGGTGCTGGTGCAGGTTCATTGGATTGCCCTCGTATGTTCCGGTAAATAAAATAATATTTTCCCAAAAATTATACATCGTTGGTATATGGGTCGACCAGTTTACTTTTGCCATATTTTGGAAGATAAATCCAAGCTGTTTATCCGCTAATACTTTTGAATAAAAAACATTAACGAGCAATTCAATATCTGCCCTGTTTTTAATATCTTTTTTCATTTTCTTGTTAATGAGATGATAAGGAATGGTCAATTGCTTTCAGTTGTTCTTCATTGCAGGTTTCTTCTATCAACGGGAAAAGTTCACGCTCTTCTTTTCGTACATGTATCTCCAATGCTTTTCCCAACTCATCGAGGTGCTCCGGCAAATTGGAATGATTGTTTATTGTTTTGAATAACTGGTGTAGTTCCTGGTGCTCCCGAAAAATTGTTTGTACCAGTAAGTCAAGCGGACCGGTGATTCCTTTTGCAAATTGCAGGGCGGCTTCTTCTTCTTCAAAATGCTTTACGAGATCGGTCCTGTAAAATTGTAATGCATACTGAGCCTTGCCTTCCGTGTCGGTTGGGAGGCTCTTATATGCCGGCGCACCTTTCTGTAGCAGCCTGGACAGGATTAATGCTCCGTGGTGCTCTCTTGATAATTTCGCTAATGAGGGGTGCCTTTTCATACCTTATAAATCTTTAGTGTTGAATTTACGTGTTGAAAACCATACCGGTAATACGATCCATAAAACCAATGCAAGTAATGAAAATATAATTCCGGTGTAAGTGCCAAAAAAGTCTTTAAAAACTGCCCCGGTATAGCCCATCATTGCAGATACATCCAATTGCAGTAAAATGAGTATCCGGCTTAGATCGATCGGATTGAGGGCACTTATTCCGATCATGGGTTTTTCCATCGGGTAATCTGCAAACTGAAATAGCAGGAACAACACAAGCCCATCAAACAATAATGAAAAATATAACCACAGCATGATTGCTGCACCAATACCTTTTGCTTTGTCCCTTGTTTTTACCGTGGCCAGCAGTGCAATGGCCACAAAAATAATACTCAGTAATGTGCCGATGGCTATCATTGTAAAGCCGATGGTATTGGCCTGGTAAATCAAGACCGGGATACCGGCGCCTATAAAAAAGGCGATGGAAAGTGATGTAGCCAATCCTCCAAATAAACTAAGCCAGATCGTTTTTCTTTTTAAGGGCTGGCTCACCAGCAACTCTATAAACTCAGCGCTGTTGTACACATAAATAGTAGAAAAAATAATGCTCACCAGTGGCACCACTATCAGGATGACATTTAATAAACTCAGTAATCCTTTGCTGCTGTTATCTTCCAGGCTGAACACGCTAAAAGACGCCACGAACAAAAACAAAGTGTATACCAGTACAATCCTGTTGCGGAGAATATCTGTGATGACGTATTTGATAATCTTTTTCATTTCATTTAATTTGTCATTACCCTTGCGATGGCTTTTGATAGTTTATCTTCCCCGGTATCCTGTCGAAGCGCTTCAATGCTCTTATGAAACAATAGCTTTCCTTCCTGCATATAAATAATCCGCGTTACCAGGTCGTCTAATTCGCTTAATACGTGCGATGTAATTAACACCAGTTTACCTTTTTCTTTTTCTGCAATAATTTTTTCTTTTAATAATTCAGATGATACTGGATCGAGCCCGGCTGTTGGTTCATCCAGTATCAATACTGCAGGGTTAAATAAAAAGGCCAGTGCGGCACTTACTTTTTGCCTGGTGCCGCCCGATAAAGTCCGCATTCTTTTATTCAGCAGGGTATGCAACGAAAATGCTTTCACCAGGTCTTCATCCAATCCGTTCTTTTTATTCCGGATATCTTTCATCATATCCAGCACCTGGCCGATGGTCATATTGTCCGGGTACCTGCCTATCTGCGGCATATAACCGATTTCATCCCTGTATTGCCAGTGGTGTAAAATATTGCTATCCTTAAAAGTAATGAAGCCGCTATCCGGTACCACCATGCCCAGTATACATTTGATTAAGGTAGTTTTACCGCTACCATTGGGGCCGATCAGGGCAATGCATTCCCCTTTATTGCAAATGGTGGATACATCATCCAGTGCCTTTAATTTGCCAAACTTTTTTGTAACGTTACTTGCTATAATCATGGATCAGGATTTTCAGGATGAAAGAATTTTCAGGATTGTTTTTTCTCAGTTGATGTCCGGGCTATGAAGCAATGGGCATCATCCTTGCGTCGCCCTCTTTTACCGCATACCTATGTGGAACTTTCCTCACGTTATATGTTTCAACGCCCTGAAATGTCAACATTTCATTCCGTGTGCCAACGTTCGGTAAAACAATATTCAAAAAGCCCTCTTCATCAATGGCTCATTATCCTTTAAATTTTCGGGTGTAAGGCTGGGTAATATTTTTTCTGTTTTATCCAGCAGGGTTGTGATAAAGCTTCTGAATAAGATCATGGCCGGCGGATATTTTTCTACTATCATGGAGTACATACTTACCGGCCGGTAGGGGATATCTCCAATCTTATCCTTGTTCAAATCATACCCTTCATATTTATCCCAGTAATTATTTTTAAACGTGTTTTGTACCAGCGAACCATTAGTGCCCACATCAAAAGTATTACCGATAAAATTATTACGTTCCAATACCACATCCATACAACTGGCCTGTATTTTTAAGGCCCATCCATTGTTCTCAAAAGTGTTCCGTCTCATAAAAATCCTGTTGGCGCCTTCCATGAAGATAGCACTCGTATTTTTTGTAAAATGATTGCCCTCCATATAACCATCTGAAATTTCCTTTAGCAAAATACCATGCGCCGCATCGCCCCAGTTTTCCTCAAAATAATTGCTGAACATTTTTATCCGATTGCTAAACATGACTGATACACCCGATCCGTTGTTACTAAAAATATTACTCACATAGGTATCATCGTTACTGAACATAAAATGCAATCCATAACGGATGTTTTTCTCAGAAGTATTGCGCCAGATGATGGAGTTTTTTACAAACTCAAAATAGATGCCATCGCGGTGGCCGGTTACCTTGTTGCCGATGATGCGCATACTGTCGCTTTTCCAGCAATGAATGCCGTTGCCACTTTGTTGTTCTTCTTTACTGTTTGCGATCAATTGATTGTTTTCAATGGTGCAGTTGATGCCATATTGAGTGTAAATACCGAAGAAAGTATCTTCTAAAATATTGTTTTTGATAGTCACGTTTTCACTGTCGTAAATTTTGATACCGCTCAAATCTTCCATGCTGGATATGCCGGAATGTATGACTCTAAAGCCATCCACCACCGCCCCGTTGGCCTTAATTGAAATGATCTCGTATTTTTTTTCACCATCCAGTACCGGGTAATTGATGCCTTGTAGTACGATGCTTTTTTTAATGAGGAGGTTTTTCTCTTTGTAGTGCCCGGCATCCACCAGCACCGTATCGCCGGCTACTGCAGCCTCAATGCCCGCCGTTACGGTTTTATATAACTGGCTGCGGCCTACATGTATTTTTTTTGCGGATGCTGCAAAACTGAAAAGGAGTGACAATATAATAATACCAGGCCTCATTTCTGTACGTCCTCCCAGGAGATTTTGTTGCCGTAAAATGAAGGTAACATTTGGTCAAGACTATCCTCATGACTAAAGGCAGCTATATTTCCGTTCATGGGGCTTTTCAGGCTGGGACTTTGTAAAAAGAATGCCTGCTCTGCTTTAATTAGTTGATGTGGGCTGCTGAAATCGGTAAAATAAACACCGGCAATGTCGGGTTTTGCAATTTTGTTGGCATTTAAGAATGCCATCACGCAATGCTTGTCATCGAACTTGTACACTTTACTTTTTTTAGTAACTATTTCGGCGCCAAACCGGTTGTCGCTGATCGTCATTTTGCAGTAATCGCAATTATCCTGACCAATGCGTATGGGTTGTGGATCGGTATTGCAGCCACTAACGGATACGGTAATAAATGCTAACAATATGGCGGGTAATGGTTTAAATTGAAGATTAAATTTCCTGGCCTTTCTCCATTCAATGATTACAGAGGCTGATAAAATAATGCCCACTGCAACAAAAATCCATCCTCCGATATCGGGCATTGAATAGGCGCCAAAATTGAGCAATTGTTTAAAGCCAATTAAAGGCGGCTGGTAAGCCATGCCGGGCACAATAATAGCAGCATTGGGATCTAAATTATGGCCATAGTTATACTCCCACCTCCAGAAATCAACCATTGCCAAAACGCCAAATGCCACAAAGAGCAGCCACACGATATTCATCCATTTTCTTTTAGCGGCAACCGCTGCGATTGTAAAGAGCACCACAAAAAAGATAATGATGCCCGGTAATATTTTGAACTCGATAAAATCATCTGTATGCAGTGTTTTCATACCGATATAGTGATTGAGCCCGTTAATAATATCAACATTCCCTGATAATTTATTGGCATAAATCAATAACCTCAATCCCTCTGGATATTGCGGAGCCTGTAAATCTATCCGCCACATGGGAGCGAATAAAACGGCCACTAATCCAAGGGCACAAATAAAAAGGGAGATCCTGGTGAGGTTGGTAATTTTATTATTTTTCATACAAAAAAATTGAAATAAAAAAAGAGAGGCATTTAACGTTGACGGTTGATAGTTGAAGGTTGAAGGTTGATGGTTGGGCCCCTTATTAAAGACCGGGAACTATCAACTATGAACCATCAACCATCAACTTGTTCACACCTCTCTTTTTTCTTAAATGTTATTTCGCAGCAGTTACCTTGCTTTTGGCAGTAGTATCCGTTTTTGGCATATTGGTGCCGGTACTAAAACTGATGGGCACGTTGCTTCCGGCCGGAGAGACTCTTACATAGCCAGACATTTCCTGGTGGAGAGCGCTACAGAAATCAGTACAATACATCGGGAACATGCCTACTTTGTCCGGAACCCATTTTAATGTGGTGGTTTCACCGGGCATTACCAAAAGTTCCGCATTTAATGCACCTTTTATCGCAAAGCCATGCGGTACATCCCAATCCTGTTCAAGGTTGGTTGTATGAAAATATACTTCATCACCCATTTTAATGCCTTCGATATTATCAGGGGTAAGATGTGAGCGGATCAACGTGAGGTTCACATGTACCTTGTTGCCTTCCCTTACCACTTTAGCCTGGCCTTCGCCCTTTGCTACATAGGGGTGCTCATTGGCTTCAATTTTAAAGAACTTCACTGATTTGTCACGGATAGTAGCTGCCGCAACAGCCTGTGCATAGTGAGGCTCGCCGATGGTGGGATAGTCGAGTATCAACTGCATCTTATCTCCGCTGATATCATACAACTGGGCACTCTGCGATAACTCGGGCCCGGTTGGTAAAAAGCGGTCTTTGGTGATTTTATTATAGGCAATTAAATATTTTCCGGTCGGTTTTTTTGAATCCCCACCGGGTATCATCAAATGACCCACAGAATAATAAGTAGGTACCCTATCCAACACTTTTAAATCTTTTATATTCCATTTTACCACTTCACTGGATACAAACATGGAGGTATAAGCGTTGCCCTTGTCATCAAACTCGGTGTGTAAAGGGCCAAGGCCAGGCTTCTTAACCTCGCCATATAAGGCAGCTTCGTATTTAATCACCGGGATACCTTCATACTCTCCTTCAAATGCCTTATCAGCAATTGCTTTCTGTATTTTATCAAAACTGAATACCGGTATCAGTGCGGCTAGTTTTCCGCTTCCTACAATGTATTCGCCTGATGGATCCACATCGCAACCATGGGGCGATTTGGGACAAGGAATCATGTAAACCAATTCGGGGAAATCTTTTACATCTATTACGGTTACTTCTGTTTTAATGGTTGACGAAGCGGTATGTGTTTTTTCATCAAAGCGGTTGCTGGCATATTTTACGGCTTGTTTGCGGCCTTTTCCTGCTTTAATCAATTCTTCTGCCTTCTTCCAGTTTACCGCCATAATAAAATCTTTATCCCGCTTGGATGCATTTACTTCCAGTAACGTATTGGCCTGTTCTGTATTATAGCAGCTAAAGAAAAACCATCCGTGCGATTTGCCTTTTCCGGCATGGCTTAAATCGAAGTTTACACCAGGGCATTGCAGTTGGAAAGCAATGTCCATATTGCCATTGGTTTTATCAACGCTGATAAAGCTGATGGTTCCTTTAAAATTTTCTTTGTAGGTATTAATGGGCACATCGCCATTTTTATCATCCGGTGGTACACTAAACCTGGTACCTGCAATCACGTATTCTGTATTTTCTGTAAGAAAAGGAGAGGAATGGTTTCCGCCACTGTTGGGCAGTTCCAGTATTTCCGTTGTGCGGAAGGTGGAAAGGTCGATACGGGCTACACGGGGTGTATTGTTACCATTGCCAAAAACCCAGCGGCCATCAATTTCGCCGTTCGTTTGCGATAAAGCCACATGGTGCAGATCATCCCATGGCACCTGTCCGTGTGAGGTGTTTAACATCGGTTTTGTTTCTTCGCTATACCCCCAGCCTTTCTCTGGATCTACTGAAAAAACTGGAATTACCCGAAGCAACCTGCCACTCGGTATTCCGTAAACAGCTAGTTGTCCGCTAAATCCCCCTGACACAAAATTGTAATATTCATCGTATTTGCCAGGGGCAACATAAGTTTTGGAAGCAGCATCGCCACTAACAGCGGATCCAACATTTTTGGGTTTACATGCATCCATGCTAAATAATAATGCCAGGGTAGCAAGGCCCAGCACATTTTGTTTTATTGATTTCATTATTGGTAGATTTAGTTGAGAATTAGTTAGGATAGAAGGTTTGTTTTCCCGTAAAATCAAAATCATAAAATACCTGTTAAGCGTAGCCAACCACTTTTTATGATTAATATAAAAGAAAAGTTTTTTCCAAGGCATCACGGAGCCTATTTTACACCATCATTTTTCCGCATAAATTCAAGCAGGTTCCTGGCATCATCATCGGTTACACTTTGATTAGGCATCCGAACCAGGCAAATTTCTAGTTGTGCCTGCACTTTAGGATCCTTGTCAATCATAGCATCTGTATTGGTGATGAAATTCATGATCCACTCAGGTGCATGGCGGGAGGTAACTCCTGTCCATCCCGGGCCAACCAGTTTTTCATCGGTCAGTTTGTGACATGAGCCACATTTTACATCATACACCTTCTTTCCGCCCTCTGCTTTGGCGACTTCCAATGTTGGGGAAAGCTCTACTTTAGTGAATTTACCTTCACCACGGTGGGGATCATAAGCTGGTTTATCCCCGGCTTCTGTAGTTGCCGGAGTATTGGAATTGTCGGCGTTGCCGGCAGTACCTTCCGAACTTTTACTATCGCCGCAGGATGCCATAACAGCCATTACCAGGCTAAGAACAAAAATTTTTTTCATATCGGTTTTTAATTTTTAATAAAAGAAAACTTGTATGCAAGATTAGCTAAGGTTGTAATGAGATTTTATGCGCTGAATCATAATGATGCCAAAAGAATAAATTTTATCTGCGAAAAAGGGGGCACCTTTACTTTTTATCCGCCAGGTTAAATTGCAATAAATGCATTTAACTGCCATGAGGGATTGATAGATTAAAGCTCTTTTTCCTTCCTGTTTAATTATATGATTACAATCATATAATTGATTCACCCTCATCATACCTGGAAATTCCTTTCGTCTTTAGATTTGACTATTGATTTATTCATCACATAATCATTCAACAATGATTGATATTGATCTGTTACTGGCATGGGGTGCTGCCTATAAAAAGGTAGGTCCCGGGGAAACGATTTTCCAGGAAGGGCAGGCCTGTTCGTTTTACTACCAGCTTGTTTCCGGGCAGGTGAAATGGGTTAATATTGACGAGGGCGGTAAGGAATGCATTCATTCTATAGTGGAAGCGGGCGAGTCGTTTGGCGAAATGCCAATATTTGATGGGGGAACTTATGCAGCCACCGCAATAGCCGTAGATGACTGCCTTGTAATCCGGCTGCACAAACCGGTTTTTCTAAAATTAATAGAAGAAAACTTCGATATTCATTTTGCATTCACCAGGTTACTCGCTAAAAGGGTACGATTTAAATTCGCCATCATTAAATCGTTGGCTGCACATTGCCCCGAAAATATTATTGCTACACTGATCAATAATCTTAAAACTGAAAACAAAAGCTTTTGCGGAGCCTGCTGCCAGCTAAAATTAACGCGGCAGCAAATTGCGGACATGACCGGGCTAAGGGTGGAAACCGTCATCAGAACCATGCGAAACATGCACGACAAAGGTGAACTGGTAATTGAAAAAGGAAAAGTGTATTGCAGGGATATGATTGAAGTCACAATGAATTGATTTTTTTTAATATTATTTTGGAAAAAAATTCATGCCTGTCTTTTTACGTAAGTGGCTTACTATTTCATTTTTTAATTTATTGTTGGTAGCTGGCCTCGGGGTTGTAATGCGGTATAAAATTGAATTTTATCTTCCCTTTATTGAACAGAAACATGTATTGCATAGCCATTCCCACTTTGCTTTTGCCGGGTGGATTACACAAACGCTGATGGTACTGCTCGTGTATCACCTTAGCTCCCGGGCAGGGGAGCGGGTTGTAAAAAAGTATCGGTGGTTATTGGTTGCTAACCTCGTTACCGCTTACGGCATGCTGGTTAGTTTTATACTACAGGGCTACGGCTTTTTCTCTATCAGTTTTTCTACACTTTCCATTTTTGTTTCCTATGTTTTTGCAGTTTATTACTGGAAGGACCTCGTTCGGATGAAGGAAAGAAAGGTAAGTCATTCCTGGATAAAAGCGGCGCTGGTATTCAGTGTTATTTCATCTGTGGGAGCTTTTGGCCTTGCCTATATGATGGCCAATAAAATAGTACACCAAAACTGGTATCTCGCTGCTATTTATTTCTTTTTGCATTTTCAATATAATGGTTGGTTCTTTTTTGCAGGTATGGGGCTATTGACCGCTAAACTGGAAATCATCAGTGGTGCAGTTAAACACCTCAAAATCGTATTCCTGCTTTTTTGTTTTGCCTGTGTGCCGGCATATTTTTTATCGGCATTATGGCTTCCCATACCGGCGGCCATTTATTATCTCATCATAGCAGCAGTGGTGGCACAATTGGCCGGCTGGGTAGTAATGGTGAGGATATTTATAAAAAACAAGGTTTTTATAAGCCGGGAGTTTTCAAAGTATGGCAAAGTGCTTTTGATGCTTGCTGCAATTGCTTTTTCAATAAAATTGGTACTTCAATCCGGCTCAATCCATCCGGCGCTTAGCCAGTTGTCTTATGGGTTCCGGCCAATTATTATCGGGTATCTTCACCTTGTTTTATTGGGAGTTACCAGTATTTTCATCATTGGCTATATTGTTTCATTTCAATTAATACCGGTTACCAGGAAATTAATAGCGGGCGTTTTTATTTTTGTAGGAGGTGTCATTCTAAACGAATTATTGTTAATGCTCCAGGGCGTGGCAGCGTTAGATTATCACAGTATTCCCTATATGAATATATTACTCCTCTTTGCCGCTGTAATTTTGTTCTCCGGTATTTGCATCATGTTTATAAGCCAGGTTCACCAGGCTCCCACGGCAGCGGATAAGCCACAGTAGAACCCGGGTTTCGGTATTTTTTAATTTTTGAAATATGTGGTACCCCGTTAATTTTTTCTCAACTTTCAATATTTATTGAAAATACTGTATCTTTGTGTCCTAAATAAAAGCAGATGAAATTAATCATTATAGGCGGTGGATTCGGAGGGCTAAGACTGGCCCGTAAACTGAGTAACAAGCCAGGTTTTGAAATAACATTATTAGACAGGTTTAATTATCACCAGTTTCAGCCCTTGTTTTACCAGGTAGCTACCGCGGGACTGGATGCCAGCAATATTTCTTTTCCCCTGCGAAAGGTATTTCAAACAAGTAAAAATATCCGTTTCAGGATGGCCGACGTGCAGCAGATTGTGACCGAAAAAAACGAAGTGATCACGGATATAGGCGTATTTGAATATGATGTGCTGGTAATTGCAACGGGTGCAGATACCAATTTTTTTGGCAATCAAAACCTGGTTGATCATGCCTTCCCCATGAAAAGCACCGTGGAGGCAGTTCAATTAAGACATCGCCTGCTGCATAACTTTGAAGATGCCCTGAATGTAAAAAATGACGAAGAGCTACTCAGGTTGATGACGATTGTAGTGGTAGGCGGCGGCCCTACGGGGGTAGAATTAAGTGGTGCCATTGCAGATATGAAACGCTTCCAGTTACCCAAAGATTACCCCGAGCTGGACTTCAGCCGGATGAGAATTTATTTGCTGGAAGCATCCGGCAAAACGCTGGGCAACATGAGTGAAAAGTCGACGGATGAATCGTGCCGGTATTTGAAAAAGCTGGGAGTAACTGTAAAAACGAATACTATATTAAAGGATTTTGACGGGCAACGGGCGCTGCTTCAGAATGGGGAAACCATCAATACTTCGCTGGTGATATGGGCAGCGGGTATTAAAGGAAATGTGCCACAAGGGATTAGCCAGGATTTGATTGCAAGGGGCAACCGGATTAAAGTGAACAGGCAGTGCATGGTGAATGGCTTTACCAATATTTATGCTATCGGTGATGTAGCTTATATGGAAGAGTCAGCATGGCCGAATGGCCATCCGCAGGTAGCACCGGTTGCGATGCAACAGGCTGATATGATGGCGAATAATTTGCGCCGGGTGGAAATGAAAAGCGGGGATAATCAACTGGAAGAATTTGTTTACAAGGATAGTGGTAGTATGGCCACGGTGGGGCGTAACCTGGCAGTAGTGGATATGCCAAAGCCCAAATTACATTTTGGCGGTTTTTTTGCCTGGATGATTTGGATGGGACTGCATTTAATGTTGATACTGGGCGTTAAAAACCGGTTCTTTGTTTTTACTAACTGGTTGTATAATTATTTTACGTACGATCAGAACCTGCGTTTAATTTTTAAAGTTTTTTACCGCGAGCAAAAGCCAATCATGCCAAAGATTGAAGCCCAAAAGGCCTCATCCATTTAAATACTAAACCGTTTATTAAAAATGCCATCTGAATTTTTGACAGCCGAATGGAAGAACCTGATCATGGCAAATTATGTAATTGATCCGGCTGTCTTGTTGCCTTATCTGCCCATCAAAACCGAGTTGGATGTATATCATGGTAATGTATATGTAAGCCTGATCGGCTTCATGTTTGCCAATACCCGGCTGCTGGGGGTTAAAATTCCTTTTCATATAAATTTTGAAGAAGTTAACCTGCGTTTTTATGTGCGGCACTTCGATAATGGTGTTTGGAAAAGAGGAGCTGTCTTTATAAAAGAAATTGTTCCTAAACCTGCAATTAGTTTTGTAGCCAATACGCTGTACAATGAAAAATACAGCACCCTGCACATGAAGCATTTCTTTAACGAAACGGCTGATGAAATTAGATTGGGGTATCTATGGAAACAGGGGGGGAAATGGAACAGGATAGAGGCTACTACTGAAAAATCAACAGTGCCCATGCTGCCCGGAAGCGAAGAGGAATTTATCGCCGAGCATTATTGGGGTTATTCGAAATATAATGCTATCACCACTTTTGAATATGCAGTGCAACATCCGCGGTGGGAAATATACCCGGTGAAGGAGTATGCCATTGAATGCAATTTTACAGCCCTGTATGGCAACAGTTTTTCAATGTTGCAAAAAGCTATTCCCAATTCGGTTTTCGTGGCAAAAGGATCGGCTATCAGTATCCTGCACAAAAGGAATCTATGACTCAATGTTGTTTACTTAAGTCCTTTCCTCTCCCTGGAAGAGGATCAAGGTGAGGTCAGGTATGCAAACAAAATTGTAAGTAAACGACATTGATTTATGACTGATCAAATGTTTTTAATACCTGTTTTGCCCTGCTTTTAAATGCTGCTGTCTGTTCAGGCAACTGATCTTCAATCAGCAATTTTATTTCCGGTAAAATATCGGGATATAGCTTTGCCAGGTTGCCCAACACGGTTAATGAAAATGCCTTGACAGCAACCGCTTCGGTGGGTGATTCCAGGTATTGGAAACAAATATTCATTACTTCGCCATGGTGTTTTTTGGGGATGTCAATCTCCTGCAAAATCCGGATGGTATTTCTTTTCACTGCGTCATGTATGCCAGGTTTTTTCAAATGTTGAATCAATTCACCCATTCTCTTTTTTATAAATCCGGGATGGGCCGATACGCAATAACTCAATGGCCATCCTGCTCTTTGCGTTACCCTGTATTCGTCATGTAAAAAAAGATCGAACAGCTCATCAAACCGGTTTTGATCATTACCAATCCATGCAACGATTTTATTGCATTGGGCTTTGGAATGCTCTTTTAATATTTCTTCCCGAAGGTGGAATAAGTCAGGGCTCATTGTTATAAAAAAATAGCAATTTCAAATATGGAGAAGGTGGTGATTTTTTCTACATTCCTGCATTCGTGGAAAAAAATTATTCGGGTTCTGCCCGCTGATTCAATAGTTCCACTATTTTCTTCACTTCATCTGCATCCGTAACAACAACCTCTAAATTTTCGTTCATTGCCGGGTTTATAAAACTCATTTTACTGTCCGATAAAATTCTTGCGGAAGTATGAAATTCTTTGGCCCCGGTTTGTTCAGCGAGGGCAATTATATTATCTGAATGCACGCCGCTACCCGGCATAATGATGATTCTTTCATCGGCCTGCTGAATTAAAGCATAGATCAGTTCCGCACCTTCCAAAGCGCCGGGCATTTGTCCGCTGGTGAGTATTCGCTCGCAGCCTATTTCAATGATGTCTTCCAATGCTTTAAACGGGTCATTGGTTCTGTCGAATGCACGGTGAAAAGTTACCCCCATCGGGTAGGCAAGATCAACCAACTGCCGGCACCTTATTTTATCAACTGTTCCATCAGCATGAAGCATACCGATTACAACCCCATCGCAGCCCAACTCCCTGCACAATTGTACATCGGTTTTCATTATTTCAAATTCACGATCTGTGTATAAAAAATCTCCACCCCTTGGGCGGATGATGGGGTATAGGTCAATCGAAAGGATTTCTCTTGCTGCCTTTATAAAACCATACGATGGGGTAGTACCGCCATCAAATGGATTATCGCACAGCTCTATGCGGTGTGCCCCCGAAGATTGTGCAGTAACGCAACTTTCAATGTTAAAACCAATTACTTCGAGCTGGAAAGTCATGATGAATGATGATGATGAGTGATGAGTAATGAGTGATGAGTAATGAGTAATGAGTAATGAATGATGAATAATGAGTAATGAATAATGAGTAATGAATAATGAGTAATGAATAATGAGTAATGAATAATGAGTAATGAATAATGAGTAATGAATAATGAGTAATGAATAATGAGTAATGAATAATGAATAATGACGGATGAGTTGTGACCTATTAGAAACTTTATTAACCACAAACCATCAACCACAAGCCATCAACTACCAACCATCAACTACCAACCATCAACCAACAACCAACAACCAACAACCAACAACCAACAACCAACAACCATCAACTTATAATAAGTATTTTGAAGCGTGGATTTTATTCTCCGTTTTACTCTTTACCGAAAAAACAAAGCCTTTTTGTATGGCATAAGCACCGTATTGCCCTTTTTTATTGATGGCTAAAAAACCTACCTGTAAAGTTTTTGCTTTGGTCGGATCCCGCTTTACGATGCGTTGCACCGCCTTTTTACAAGCCATTTCCGGGCTGTTGCCCTGCCGCATAAATTCTACCACCAGGTGGGTGCCGCAAATTCGGATTACTTCTTCTCCTACACCGCTGCTGGTGGCTGCACCCACTTCATTATCTACAAATAATCCTGCTCCAATTCCTGCAGAATCGCCCACACGGCCATGTAATTTAAATGCCATTCCACTGGTAGTAACACCGCCGGATAAATTGCCTTTCGCATCTATTGCCAGCAATCCCATGGTATCGTGATTGAATGTGCCATCAGGGAAAAAGTTGGGTGCAAAAGGCCCGTTTGTTTTCTTATTTTCTATATTGATGATCGGTTTGTATTCTGAATTTTTTAACCAGTCTTTGTATGCTTTTTCTGCACTTTCAGAAAGTTTGGCGGGTTCTTTTGGGAAGCCATTCTCAATGGCAAACTGTTGAGCGCCATTGCCCACCAACAGAACATGCGGGGTGTTTTCCATTACCTTCCTGGCTACTGAAATGGGATGTTTTATCTGCTCCAACCCCGCTACTGCGCCACAGTTGGAATGTTCGTCCATAATACAGGCATCTAAAGTGACAATCCCATCCCGGTCGGGATAACCGGCCAGTCCTACACAACAATCAATGGCATCTTCCATGTGACGGCCCCCGGCTTCTATCGCATCAATGGCCCTTCCGTTGGCAGATAATATTTTCCATGCCGCTGCATTTACCGGCATGCCTGAATCCCAGGTAGAAATTACAATGGGCAACGTGGGGATATTTAAGCCAGATGCTAAACTATTTTTAGTTGCAATTAGTGGCGCCGAAAGTGCGGAGAGTTGTAAAAATTTTCTTCTGTCTATTTTACCTGGCATGATGGGGGATGGGTTAGGTGAAAGGTGTATGGTGAATGGTCAATGGGCAATGGGCAAAGGGCAATGGTGATCCACTATCGGATGGTGAATGATCTGGTATTCAAATTGACCATTGACCATTGACCGTTCACCCTCTAATGATGCATGGATAATTTTTTTATTAAGTCGCCGCTAATGGTATCAGCGTACAGTCCATAGGCACTGGTCATACTACCCTTGATGGTGCCATCTTTTGATTCAATGGCATATACAATATCCTCGTCATCGGGATTGGTGTCGCCTTCAAACCGGTAGACTTCCGTTATTTCAAATTCATTTGGATTGAGGCAAAGACCATTCTCATTACAGATGATTTTATCAAAGGCAATATTAAAATCAAGGGTGTAACCTTTCGCTTTTAAACCGGTTAAGGCAGCCACCACCGTTTCGTAATTTTCCATATAAAAATGTTTTGATAAAGTTAGGCATTATGTTTTAAGCTTCATTTCGCAGTTGGAGGGTTTATAAAAATTCCTGGTATTGGTTAATATATTCCGAAATTGGTTTTGGTACTTCCCTCATACATAGGGCGATACCCTATGTTGAGATATTGCCGCCCCTTCAGGGCTATCCAATTTTATACTAATATTCCTGTTAATTTATAAAAAATCAGCGAAAAAAGTAGGCTGTTCGAAGGACTCCCCTTTAGGGGATGGGGTCCGTCGCCACAGGCTCACAGCTACCTGTCTTTCATACTCGTTAAATAAACCACCACACCCACCGCCACTCCCGCCGTAATCAAAAAAGTAACCATAGCTCCAAAATTGTACCATAACAATCCTGCTAAACTACTGGCTATCAATGCGGCGATACTTTGCAGACCGCTGTAGGTGCCGATTGCAGTGGCGGTTTCCCGTTCATCCACCAGGTTAGTGATCCAGGCCTTTGAAATACTTTCGGTAGCAGCGGCGTACACCGCGTACAAAGCAAAAAAGAAATAATAAAAAAAGTAAGACTGGTTGATGGCAAAGCCGGTATAAACGATGGCAAAGACGACAAGCCCGGACAGCAGTATTTTCTTTAACCCGATTTTATCAGCAATGATTCCAATTGGAAACGCCACCAGCGCATATACCAGGTTATAGAAAATATAAACACCAATAACGGCCGTGTCACTAAGCCCGCTTTGTTTTGCTTTTAGCAGTAAAAAAATATCCGAGCTGTTAAATAAGGCGAACACCAATAGCCCGGTAACCAGTTTTTTATAGGTGGATGGGCTCGTTTTCCAATAGCGGGCGAATGTTAAAAGCGGGTTGATGGATCGGGGGGAAATCCTTGTTTCACTTTGTTGGGAGCTTTCTGTTTTTGATAAATCCCCGTTGTTTTTTTCTTTAATAAGAAAGGTAGATAAAACCGCCAGTAACCCCGGAATAAATGCAATCAAAAAGAGCGTGGTATAATCGGCTGGGTTATAATATAGGTATAAAAGTGCAATGGCCGGGCCAATTACAGCCCCCATCGTATCCATGCTTCTGTGAAAGCCAAATACCCTGCCTTTCGTGGCTTCAGTGGATTCATCGCTTAACATCGCATCCCGGGCGCCGGTGCGTATGCCCTTACCCATCCGGTCGATGGTACGGCTAAGGAAAATCCAAAGCGGGAAAATAAAAGCCGCCATCATTGGTTTGCTGATAGCGCTAAGGGCATAACCAAACCGTACAAAGGGTAAGCGTTTTACGCTGATATCGCTTAGTTTGCCGAAATAGCTTTTACTAAGTCCGGCTACTGCTTCGGCCACCCCCTCTAAAATGCCAATCAATATTACAGAAAAACCAATGTGTTTTAAAAATACAGGCATTACGGGGTAAAGCATTTCACTGGCGGTATCGGTAAAAAGGCTAACCAGCGATAATACCCAAATCGTTTTGTTAATTATCCTGCGTGGAGAATTGGTGTGCGTTTGCAATGAAGTGGTTTTTCCCGAATGTAGCAATAAGTTGGTACATTGCACTGGTATTACCACTTTGATGGTTCCGGACGCATGGCAAAAACGGGTTAAATGGGGCCAACTGAAAAGTCTTCGCTTTAATAAAAGCCAGTGCTAAATTTGCAGAAAACACTAAGGTCTTCATATGCATAAAAGCGTAAAGTTTAGGTTTGAAAGCTGTTTCACTAATGAGGTCCCTTAAAGGGGCGATTTCCGGCTTG
>JANPIJ010000224.1:0-20963 GCA_031424955.1 Ferruginibacter sp.
GAACTTTTTTTATTTCTTCTCTTTGTCAATGAATTTATAAAATGCTGATTTGCAATGTGTTTAATGTTTAACAATAATTATTAAACATTTATTTTTAAATTCAAAACCATTTGTTTAGCTTTACCGTATATTTAATTAAACACATTGTTATGGCAACCATCGATTTCAATCAACTGTTATTAAGCAATACCGAATTTTTGAAGCCTTTTGCAGTCACGTTAACTAGAGATAATGAAATTGCAAAAGATTTATTACAGGAAACGATGTATCGTGCCCTGGCCAATAAGGAAAAGTACAATGTGGGTACAAATATTAAAGCATGGTTGTACACCATCATGCGTAATATTTTTATTAATAATTATCGCCGGAAGTCGAAACAAAGTACCATTTTCGACAGCACTCCCAATGAGTTTTTAATTAACTATAACCAGGTTACTACCACTAATGCAGCCGAAGGTGCATTAAAAATGAAAGATATTCAAAAGGCGATACACCAGCTTCCTGAAATATTCCGCAATCCTTTTATGTTGTATTTTGAAGGCTATAAATACCATGAAATTGCGGATATGTTATCGGAGCCATTGGGCACCATAAAAAGCCGGATACATTTTGCACGAAAATTATTAAAGGAACAACTTACGCGGTTCTAAATTTTATTTTGCATTATTGCTGATTTAACCCTAATAACCTTATTTTAGATTCTTGAAAAAAGTAATAATAATCGGTAGCGGGTTCGCAGGTTTGTCGGCTGCAGCTTTTATGGCAAAAGCTGGCTGGGATGTAACCGTAGTGGAGAAGCATGAAACTACCGGCGGCAGGGCAAGGCAACTGATCGTAGCTGGTTTTACTTTTGATATGGGGCCAAGCTGGTATTGGATGCCGGAAGTATTTGAAAGATTTTTCAATTGCTTTGGTAAAAAGGTTGCAGATTATTACCATTTAGAAAGGCTGGATCCGTCGTATAAAATTTATTGGCCGGATGAAGCGATGGATATTCCGGCTACCTACAATGAATTAAAGAGCCTTTTTGAAAGAATAGAACCGGGAAGTGCAGCCATGCTGGATAAATTTATACAGGAAGCAGCTTATAAATATGAAGTAGGGATTAATAAATTAGTACACAAACCAGGGCAGTCCCTGCTTGAATTTGCAGATTGGGACTTGGCCAAAGGAATACTTAAACTGGATGTTTTTAATTCCATTAAAAGCCATGTAGGAAAACATTTCAAAAATCCAAAATTGCGGGAGCTCCTGGAGTTTCCCGTGTTGTTTTTAGGGGCTTTGGCACAGGATACACCTGCTTTGTATAGCCTGATGAATTATGCCGATATAAAATTGGGTACCTGGTATCCCCAGGGGGGGATGTATAAAATAGTAGAAGCAATGACAAGTGTTGCGAAGGAGTTGGGGGTAAAATTTTACTTTAATCATGATGTTGTATCCATCACTGTTGAAGGTAACCGGGCGACTAAGGTAGTAGCAAGCGATAGTAGTAATATTGAGTTGGCTTCACATTCTTTCACCGCTGATGTTGTTATCGGTGGTGCAGATTACAATTTTATTGAAACCAAATTATTGGAAAAACAATACCGTTCCTATTCTGATAAATACTGGGACAAAAGAATTATGGCGCCCAGTTGCCTGTTATATTATGTCGGTCTAAATAAAAAGCTAACCGGTCAGCTACATCATACTTTATTTTTTGATGTAGATTTTGATGTGCATGGAAAAGAAATATACACTCAACCTGCCTGGCCATCCGAGCCATTATTTTATGTTAGCGCAACATCTGTAACAGATGCTACCGTAGCTCCGGAAGGATGCGAGAACTTATTTTTTCTGATTCCGGTAGCAAGTGGCCTGGAAGGAGATACAGAAGAATTGAGGACCCGCTATTTTGAAAAAATATTACAACGGTTTGAAAATAGGATTGGGCAGTCTGTAAAAGATTCAATAATTTACAACAAGTCATATTCGATCAGTAATTTTAAAGGTGATTATAATTCTTTTAAAGGAAATGCATATGGCTTAGCGAACACTTTGCTACAAACTGCTGTTTTAAAACCAGGATTGCGAAGTAAAAAAGTGAGGAATTTATTTTATACAGGTCAATTAACGGTACCTGGACCCGGTGTACCACCCAGCCTGATTAGCGGCGAAGTGGTGGCTAAGGAAGTTATAAAACATTTTGGTTAAGATATTTACCAGTTACGTTGGCAAAAACGTGAAATTAAATTTCAATTTCCATTTTATTTGGTAAAAAAACAAGCAAACAAAATGATCAACCTTTTTCATCAATTAAGTCAGGAGTGCAGTAAGGCCACTACAGAGAGGTATAGTACTTCTTTTAGCAGTGCCATAAAATTATTGCATAGCGATCTGCGGGTACCTATTTTTAATATTTACGGCTTTGTACGTTTTGCTGATGAAATTGTGGATACATTTCATCAGTATGATAAAGAAGGGTTGCTGGAGGAGTTTAAAAGAGATACTTACCTGGCAATTGAAAGAGGCATCAGTCTCAATCCTATTTTACATAGTTTCCAGATTACGGTAAACAAATACAGGATATCTTACGATTTGATTGAAGCTTTTTTTAAAAGTATGGAAATGGATCTCGCCAACACTACCTATAACAGTGAAGGGTATAAAGAATATATTTATGGAAGTGCAGAAGTAGTAGGGCTCATGTGTTTATATGTGTTTTGTGAGGGAAATAAAGCAATGTACGAAAAACTGAAGCCAGGTGCCCGGTCCCTGGGAGCCGCCTTTCAAAAAGTGAATTTTTTAAGGGATGTAAAAGCAGATTATGAACAATTAAGCAGGACTTATTTTCCGGAAGTGGATTTTAGAAACTTTACTCCTTCCATGAAAAGGCAAATAGAAGCGGATATTGAAATAGATTTTAAGGAGGCATACGAAGGGATTATTCACCTGCCAATAAAGGCCAGGTTTGGTGTATATGTTGCGTACAAATATTATTTATCCCTCTTTAGAAAAATAAAAAGAACAAAGCCCTGCAATATTTTAGAACAGCGCATTCGTATTCCCAATTATGGCAAAGTTTTAATTGTGGCTAAAGCGGGCGTACGCCGCCAGTTTAATTTATTATAAAGGAAAATTTTATGGATGTTATTTTGGTAGATGAAATGGATCGCCCGCTGGGCACGATGGGAAAAATGGAAGTTCATCAAAAAGCCTTGTTACACAGGGCTTTCAGTGTTTTTATATTTAATGAAAAAGGCGAGATGCTGTTACAAAAAAGAGCAGCGAATAAATATCATAGCGCAGGTTTGTGGACCAATGCCTGTTGCAGCCATCCCCGCCCTGGTAGCAATACAATGGAAGCTGCCGTTCAAAGATTACAGGAAGAAATGGGGTTCGTTACCGTACTCGAAAAAGTATTTGATTTTATTTATAAGACTCCTTTTGATAATGGGTTGACCGAATATGAATTTGATCACGTATTTATTGGCACCTATGGCGGAAACGTAGATCCAGATCCAATGGAAGTGGCTGATTATTGTTTTATGCCGGTGGATGAAATAAAAAATTCAATGCAATCACATGCAGATAAATACACAGCATGGTTTAAAATCGCTTTTCCAAAAATAGAAGATTATATCGCAAGTACTGCTCCAAATTCTTAATGAAGTATATTTACTAAATGTTGTGTATGGGTTTTTGTTTTCACAGCTTTCATTTAACCAAAGTAAATTATGCAAGCTTCAAAAGCAATTATTATAGGAAGTGGAGTAGCTGGCCTGGCGGTGGCTATTCGCCTCGCATTGCAGGGAAATGAAGTAAAAGTGTACGAAAAAAACAGTTATCCCGGGGGAAAATTATCTGCTTTCGAAAAAGACGGTTTCCATTTTGATGCAGGCCCATCCTTATTTACCCAGCCACAAAATATTGAAGAGTTGTTTCAACTGGCAGGTGAACGGGTTGAAAACTATTTTACCTGGCAGCCTGTTGATATTGCCTGTAAATATTTTTATGAAAATGGCAAACAGGTGTTGGCTTACACCAATGCACAACATTTTGCCGAGGAAATAAAAGAGCAATTGAACGAAGATCCGCAAACAGTAATTGATTATTTAAAACAGTCTGAAAAGTTATACGAAAATATTGGAACGATTTTTATCAATCAGTCGCTTCATAAAAGAAAAACCTGGGTCAGCAAAAGTTTTGGTAAAGCAATCGCTACTGTAAAGCCAGGTTACTTATTTAAATCGCTTCATCAATATAACACTCGAAAGTTTAAATCTCCGGAAGCGGTCCAGCTTTTTAACCGATATGCCACCTATAATGGAAGCAACCCATATAAGGCGCCTTCTATGCTTAGTTTGATACCACACCTGGAGCAAAACCAGGGAACTTTTTATCCAAAAGGCGGAATGATCAGTATAACTAATTCTCTCTATCAGTTGGCAAAAGATAAGGGCGTTCAGTTCTATTTTGATGCACCGGTGCAACGGATCATTCATCACGAAGGAAAGGTAAGGGGAGTGGTAGTGAATGATCAAAATATTGTCGCGGATATTGTAGTCAGTAATTCAGATGTTTATTTTACCTATAAAAATTTATTAGGCAATGCAAGCCGGGCAAAAAATGTGTTAAAGCAGGAACGAAGTAGCAGTGCCATTATTTTTTATTGGGGAATTAAAAAGGAATTTAATCAACTCGGGCTGCACAACGTATTCTTTAGCAAAGACTATAGAAAAGAGTTTGACTGCATATTTAACACTAAACAATTAAGTGATGATCCAACGGTCTATATCAATATTACCTCTAAAATGGAAGCGGACCAATCACCTGCGGGAAAAGAGAACTGGTTTGTAATGGTAAACGCACCGGCCGATATAGGGCAAAACTGGGAAGGGATGAAAGCCCTACTTCGGAAAAATGTAATCGGCAAATTGAGTCGGTTGCTTGGAGCCGATGTGGAGTCACTGATTGAGACGGAACACACTTTGGATCCCATGATGATACAGCAGCAAACGGCCTCCTATATGGGTTCGTTGTATGGAACCAGTTCCAACTCAAAACTGGCAGCTTTTTTCAGGCATGCCAACTTTACTGATGCAATTCAGGGTTTGTATTTCTGTGGCGGTAGTGTACACCCGGGTGGTGGCATACCGCTTTGTTTAAAAAGTGCGAAAATTGTAAGCGAACTGGTAACAACCAATAATAAGCAGCCTGTCCATTGATCCAATTGGTTCAATCCCGATAAAGGCCGCGGAAAAGTAGCGAAAGAATTAAATCAGTAAATAAGCCAGTGGTAAAAAAAATTTCGAAATATCAAATAGCAACAGCAGTTGCAATATTTTTTCATTGTATCGGATTGGTAGGGATTCTCTTTTTTAATACCAGGTTTTTTATACAGGCTACGCCTTTTAATTTACTGCTGTCATTTTCATTACTGATTTATACCCAAACCAATAAGAATATCGCCTTCTTTCTTTTTATTGCTACTGTTTTCACAATTGGTTTTTTTTCAGAAGTAGCGGGTGTAAATACAGGGTTAATATTTGGTGATTATGCCTATGGTGAAGTTTTAGGATTTCAATGGTTAAATGTGCCCTTATTAATAGGCGTCAACTGGTTTATTATTATTTATTGCAGTGGTATTTGCACACAATCACTACTCTTAAAAGTGATCAATAAGGTAGCTGCAGATAGTAAGGAGCCCCCCATTTTATTAAGGGCCATGTCGGTAATTGTAGATGGTGCTACCTTGGCAGTACTGTTTGACTGGCTGATGGAACCGGTAGCAATAAAGCTGGGTTTCTGGACCTGGCTTGGTGATGGAACGATACCGCTGTACAATTATATTTGCTGGTTTATCATCAGCATGTTGTTATTGACCATTTTTCATTTATGCAAATTCAATAAGGAAAACAAATTTGCGGTAAATTTGTTACTAATCCAGGCATTGTTTTTTTTGATTTTAAGAACATTTTTGGATTAAGTATCATCGGCCGGGATTACAACATTTAATATTATGAGTGCATTGGTTTTTATATTTATAGGGTTAGCTACTTTTCTTGTAATGGAGGGGATTACCTGGCTTACCCATCGTTTTATTATGCATGGCTTTTTGTGGTACCTGCACGAGGATCATCATCAAAAAGGGCCGGGCTTCTTCGAAAAAAATGATGCATTCTTCCTCATTTTTGCAATTCCCTGCTGGCTCTGTATTATGTTGGGTTTGCAGTTTAAGGTATATTGGATCGCAGCAGTAGGTTCGGGCATAGCGTTGTATGGCTTTGCCTATTTTGTGGTACACGAAGTAATTATTCACCAGCGGTTCAAATTTTTTACCCGCAGCAACAATACTTATATCAGAACCATCCGTTGGGCGCATAAAATGCATCACAAGCATTTGGGAAAGCATGAAGGGGAAAGTTTTGGTATGTTATTCGTAGCAAAAAAATATTGGGATAAAGTGAGGGCAGATAAAAGAAGAAATGCGTCGGTTACATCCGCATCTTCAGATGACTGATTTTTAAGTATCAGGCAAATGTTTTACAAGATCTGATAGCAGCATGATTTTTTGAATCCCGGCGAAAGAATTAATACCCGTTATCATTTCGCCCCGTATACCTGCTCAATCAGGCGGGGATCTGTTATACAACCTACCTTTATTGATCTTGTTAAACTAAAATGCAAAATGACGGGTTTGTATTTCCTTGCGGCGGCATATCTTTATCAAACTTATTTTACCATAAAACAGCATCTCACTTATTACATCCAAAAGAGTGACTTGGAGTAAACTTTACATGAATACACACTATACTTATTTTGTCATTCTGATCGCTGCTTTATCCGGGCCGCTGGCGCTTAGTTTCGATAAAAAGGTAGCCTTTTATAAAACCTGGAAATACCTGCTGCCAGCTACCGTCATTCCTGCAATACTTTATGTAGTTTGGGATATTTATTTCACTTCAGTTGGTGTATGGAGTTTCAATGAAAATTATATCACAGGTGTAAAACTGGTAAACCTGCCGGTAGAAGAAGTGCTGTTCTTTTTTATTGTTCCCTACTGCTGTGTGTTTATTTACGAATGTATCCGTTGCTACTTCCCAGGTATTAGAAATAGAAGGGCGGCAGATATCATACTGCAATTTTCAGGACTGATTTTATTTGTTGCCGGAATATATTTTCACAACAAATATTATACATCCTGGACCTTCGTACTATGTGCCATCTTCATAGCGCTTATTTACAGCTTCAAAAAATTCTTCCATTATTTTGATGCAGCCTCCTTCCTGATTTCTTTTGCAATTATTTTGATTCCTTTTTTGATAGTGAACGGTTTTCTTACAGCCATACCGGTAGTTTTATACAACGATGCTGAGAACCTCGGCATGCGGATTTATACCATTCCTTTTGAAGATACATTTTATGGAATGCTGCTGGTTATGATGAATATAAGTATCTATAGTAAATTAAAAGGGAAAATTAAACCGTAATTTTTTAAAATCGTATGTAACATAAAATAATCAAAAGAGTAACTGACCATAGATTTTAGCAGGTATGCCAGTTATTAAATAAAATGTCTGCAGGTTGCCGGTAGAACCTGCGTTTAGGAGATAGCGGTTACCAGGACGTTTTTTTATTCTGAAATTTGTGAATAAGCATTTCATCAGCTTTTATTTTACAATAAACATTTCTTCCCACCTGGTAGTATATCTTGGACTTCTTAGTTCCTGTCGCATTTTCCAATCCCTTTTGGTACCAGATGCAGCGAATTTTATCATATCATCCCGCATGGCAAAATTGATATTATCCAGCATATCCATCAACATCCGTTTATTATTCTTTTTTTCTTCAACAAATAAATTAGCCTGTATGCACTCATCCGGAACCAGTCCGCTCAGCATTACCCCTGCCTTTTTGTAGCGCCTTCCATTTTCAAATAGCTTGTCAACCAATTTTAGTGCGGGAGTTATTAACTCGTTGGTAGAAGAAGTAGCGAATGGCAAATGTGTATAGCTGCTAATGCTGGGGCCGTGCCTGAAACGCTTACCTGCTGCGGACTGTTCTTTAGGCACTACAAAAACGCTGATAATATTGGCGGCACTTTTTTGTCGCCTCAGTTTTTCGGCCGCCCTTGATGTGTAGGTAGCAATAGCCTCTTTAATATCGCTGATATTATTTACCGCATTGCCAAACATCCGGGTGGTGGCAATCATTTTCTTTACGGTCAATTCTTCTCTCATTTCACTGGCGGGCTCCCCTTTTAATTCTTTCAGCAGCCGCACGCCCACCACACCCCCTAAATGGGTTTTTGCCCATGGTTCCTTTCTTTTGCTAAGGTCCAATGCGGTGTAGATGGCATGCATTTCCCTTAGCTTTTCCGCATACTGGTGGCCAACTCCCCATACATCCTGAATGGGGGTATTGTATAACGCCTCCATAATTTTTTCAGGAGTATCCAGCACCATTACACATTTAACCGATTTGTCTTTTTTAGATAACCGGTTGGCCACTTTGGCCAACACTTTGGTAGGGGCCACACCAATGGAAACTTTTATGCCGGTCCACATTTCCACTGTATCCAGGATGTTTTCGGCAATGGTTTGCAGATCATTTGCAGCGCATTCGCCCAGGTCTAAAAATGCTTCATCCACGGAATACACTTCCACATTTTCTTCGCCCAATAAAATGCGTAAGGTTTCCATTACCCGCCAGCTAAGGTCGCCATACAAATTATAGTTAGATGAAAAAGTGGCCACCTTATATTGCTCAATAATGGGTTTTGCCAAAAAGTAGGGGCCTGCCATTGCCACGCCCAGTTTTTTCGCTTCATCCGTTCTCGATATAATACACCCATCGTTGTTGCTCAATACCACCACCGGCTTTTTATCCAGGTGAGGTTGAAACAACCTTTCGCAGGAACAATAAAAACTGTTACAGTCTACAATGGCTTTAAACCCCCTCCGTCCCCCAAAGGGGGAACCAGTGGTTTCCGTTACCTCCAAATCTTTTCTTAAATTCATGAGTAGGCCTGGAACTTTGCTTGGTTGTAATAGTTTGGAATTAATTTTTATATTCAATCGTAAAAGAGCGAGGTTCCCCCTTCAGGGGGCGGAGGGGGTTACAAACTCCGAATTACATGTATCACCACGCCCCAAATTTTAAAATCGCTGAATTCGCTTACATCGATCGTTGCCAATTTAGGTGTTTCCGGTACCAACCTCAGTTTATTAATTGTTTGTTCGTATCTACGTATCAGCATTTCGCCATCAATTACCGCAATTACAATTTTACCGTTTTGCGGTTTTAGCGAACGATCCACAATCACAATATCACCATCAAAAATACCTGCATTGATCATGCTGTTGCCGCTCACCCGCATAAAAAAAGTTGCCGGTTTGTTGCGGATCAGTTGTTCGTTCAAGTCAATGCCCCGTTCCATATAATCATCGGCCGCTGCCCCAAATCCGGTGGCATTGGCTGTGGTTACATTGTGCTGGGTGAAACGTTTGGTTCCATTATACCCGCTGCCAAAAAAGTTTTCCACTTCCATATAAAAAGATTTTGTTGTAAGCTAAATTATTTAGTAAATTTATGCTAAATTAATTGGTATTTCCAAATTTTAAAATGCACATTTATGAAAAAGCAACCACAGTTAGCGACACCAGCGCCACCTAAAATAAAGCAACGGGATCTCAGTAATACTACCCCCGGTTATAAAATTTATGAATACTTACTGGTGCTCAACCCTCATGAAGCAATACGGGATAAAATAATGCAGGTTAAAAAATACTTTTTTGAAACCTATAAAAATTCGTCAGCAGTATACAGTAAGCCGCATATTACGCTGGTAAATTTTGTACAGTACCAAATGATGGAGGAGCGGTTGATAAACAGGTTGCAGGTAGTTGCCATGGGAGCTCCGCCGGTAAAAATTGAACTGAAAGACTATGGCAGTTTTCCATCGCATACTATTTATATCAACATTACCAGTAAACTGCCCATTCAAAACCTGGTTAAAAATATACGAACAGAAGCCCAGCGGTTAATGAAATTGAATGATGACAATAAACCATTTTTTATACTGGAGCCATATCTTACTATAGCCCGTAAGTTGCAGCCCTGGCAATACGAGAAAGGCTGGCTCGAATTCAGTAACCTGCATTTTACGGGCCGTTTTATAGCAGATGCCATGTTGTTGCTGCGTCGACCCGTAGGTGAAATGAATTACCAGATTGTGCAACGGTTCGAATTTCAGAACCTGCCGGTAGCAACTGTTCAGGGAGATTTGTTTGCCCCTGTCCCCTAAAGGGGAACTTAGGTCATTTCAGTATAAGTAAATTACGGGCGCAGGAATGTTAATTGTGTATGAATTTATTATGAGCCAACCAATTGTATATAATCAATTGTATAGACATCGCTACTGATTTCGTATAAGATTTATAGGCCGGATCACAGCACTATTGTATAGCAGTAATTTTATTGGACATCTTACATTACTAACAAACCATTCGTGCCCTCCGTGGAATCAGTGGCAAAAAATAAATATGAACAACAACGAACTAAAGCAGGATCATTTTAAGGTGAGACCTAAAGAGCATGATAATCCAAATATCGCTTCCCCAGGTAATGAAGATTTGGAGAATCCTGCTTCAGACGGGAACAGTAGATATCTACATGGCCGCGGTGCACAGTTTAACCCAAAAAATCGTTTTTTAAAAGATGAAAAAACAAGGGAACATATTGAATCCGTGGATGACTGGAGTGATGAAAATATTCCCAGCCAATATTTAGAACAGGAAAGTAAAACCATTGTAAACAAAGTGGAAAGCAAAGATGTAGGCATGAGCTATAGCATGAATCCATACGCTGGCTGCGAGCATGGATGCATTTACTGCTATGCCCGTAATGTGCATGAATACTGGGGTTACAGCGCAGGGCTGGATTTTGAGCGAAAGATCATCATCAAAAAAAATGCACCGCAATTGCTGCGTAAATTTTTGATGCATCCAAAGTGGGATGCTACCCCTATCATGCTCAGTGGTAATACTGACTGCTACCAACCGGCCGAGCAAACCTACCGGCTTACCCGAAAAATGCTGGAAGTGTGCAACGAGTTTAACCAACCGGTGGGGATACTTACCAAAAATTCCTGGATACTAAAAGATAAGGATGTATTGCAGGAAATGGCAAAGAAACAAATAGTATCCGCCATGGTTTCCATTACTTCTTTTAATGAAGATTTAAGACGGGTGATGGAACCAAGGACTACCACGGCAAAACAAAAATTAAAAGTGATTAACGAACTCAGCAGTGCCGGGGTAAGAATGGGCGTCATGATGGGGCCGATGATACCCGGACTGAACGAACATGAAATGCAACGCATCATGAAAGCTGCGGCAGACAATGGCGCCACATTTACAGCTTATACATTCATTCGTTTAAATGGAGCCATCAAATTTTTATTCCACGACTGGTTGTACAAAAACTTCCCCGACCGGGCAGATAAGGTTTGGCATTTGATAGAGCAAAGCCACGATGGGAAAGTAAATGATACCCGATTAGGTGTGCGGATGCGTGGAGAAGGTCATATAGCGGATATGGTGGCGCAGCAGTACAGGAAGTATGGCAAATTGTATGGCATGAACGCAGAAGAGTGGAGTTTAAACACCTCCCTATTTAAACGCCCGGGAGCGCAGGGAACACTTTTTTAAAAACATATAATTATATTTTATGAACTCGATTACCAAAGACTATTTAACAGAAATTATTTTTAAAAGAATCAGTGACAATATTGATCAATACCGGCAATCCAAGCAGCAGCAATTTGACAATGAACCGTATCCCGGCGCCACAGATGAAGAGGTATTGGATTTTATAATAACCATCCCGTACTTCGATGTTAAATTAAAAGATTTCCTGCTGGGAAACCTGGCAGAAGAAACCATCATCATCAGCCAGAGCTGGGAAAATGAATTTATTAAAAATACCAGGCTATGGGCAGAGAGCTTTGAATGGTTGCATGGAAATGATTATTTTTTAAGTGAAGCACATATCAGCGGAATTAATAAAGAGCAATCATTTTTGACACTGCCTTATTAAACAGGATTTTTAACTTTTTTAATTTAGAGATTATGATATCTGTAACCGGGGAATATTTATTAAATATTATTGAGCGGCATGTTAACAGGACCATTGGTTTTCGCCGTAATCTTCCGATAGAAGAGAAAAGGGAAGAAAAGATGTTGGCTTCCACCAATGAAGAAATTGCTGACTTTATTTTATCCATTCCATATTTCGATGAACGGCTTAAAAATTTCATACTGGGTTTTTCAAATGAGCAAACCATTATCATCAGCCAGTCATGGGAAATAGCTTTTATGGTAGGAACAGGAAAGTGGGCTGAAAGTGACGAGTGGCTGCATGGGGCTTTCCGGCTTTCGATGTGCCCGTATGCTGACGAGCTAAAAGGGAATGGAGATTTTTTGACACTGCCTTATTAATTCGAATCTTAAAGTAAATGGCGCAATCCTCAATTGAATGGACAGAAATGACCTGGAACCCAACAACAGGTTGTAATAAAATATCCGCTGGTTGTAAATATTGCTATGCCGAAATAATGACCAGGCGTTTAATGGCAATGGGGATTGACAAATATAAAGACGGATTTAAAGTAAGAATACATGACGACTCCTTGAACACTCCCTTTGAATGGAAGAAGCCCAAAATTGTTTTTGTAAATTCAATGAGCGATTTATTTCATCGGGATGTACCGCTGGATTTTATTAAGAGAGTTTTTTTCGTAATGAATGAAACGCCCCAGCATACCTACCAGGTGCTTACCAAAAGGGCTGACAGGCTTTTTGAATTGCATAAAGAATTTAACTGGACACAAAATATCTGGATGGGTGTTTCTGTTGAGGACAACCGGGTAACTGGACGGATTGATTATTTACGTCGAACAAATGCTAAAACCAAATTTCTTTCCTGCGAACCACTAATCGGCCCCCTGGCAAAATTAAATTTGAAAAAAATTGACTGGGTAATTGTGGGAGGTGAAAGTGGAAGGACACCAAGGAAGATGGAAGAGGATTGGGTATTGGATATCCGGGAACAATGCGAAAAAAGTGAAGTGGCATTTTTCTTTAAGCAGTGGGGCGGCACTAATAAAAAGAAAGCAGGCAGAATATTGAATGGGAAAATCTATGATGAAATGCCATCTGTTGTGCAGTTAGAATCAATGGAGTTTTAATTGATAAAATATGTAGTCATTATGTAAGCCAGAAACAGAACCTATATAGCGTCAATTGTTTGAACTATGGTAAAATGTTTGAAACAGAAATTAGAGCCAATAGAGCCTGTACCGTTATTCTTTTAAATACTGAAGTAATGCCTTTGTTTCATCCCGAAAGCCCTCAATATCGGCTTCAGTGATATATCCATCCTGCAAAATGGCAAATACTGTTAGTAAATACCTGCCACCGCTAAGTCCATCGTACCGACTGCTAATGGCATTGTCCTTTTCATCTACCGCTTTAAAAAGTTTATGGTAGGCATCCTTAGTGGTTTCAAATTTCCCATCCCGCCAATCTTTAATGATGGCTTCAAATTTCTCCATTCCTTCCCTAAACTCTGCATCAAGGGCTTTGTCAATGGCGGCCCTTGCAACTTTTTTTTCGACTTTTGTTAATTCGTACATAGCAAGTGTTTTCTTAATAGTCAAAATTAAGGAGAGATCCGATAAAGGAGATTAAGTATCGCCTAAAAACTTTTGTTCCAAAAAATTATCCCTTTATTTATATTGCATATATGAAAGCAGCGGAAAATTTAATTGATTATATACAATCACATCTCGAAGAGGAAATTGAAAGTGGGTTGTCATTATATGCCGGCCGCATGGCAGAAATCGTTACCAATGATAAAATAAAGAAGAGATATAACTTGACAGTACCAAGTGAAACCGGCAGTGGAAACTATAAGGTTATGCTAAATATACTTAAAGATGATATTGATGACGTATGCGAGTGTAAAGCTTTTAAAAAGTATGAACTATGTAAACACTGTGTAGCCGCTGCATTGCACCTGCTGGTTAAAGAGCATGGCTATCATCCGGATGAGTTAGAAGAATTAATAGAGGAGGACCTGGACGAATTTTATGATGAGGATGATGATGAAGAAATGTTCGATTTTTACAAGGGTAATGAAGATATTTTTGCAAAACCGGAAGCAGGTGAAGAAAGTCTTGCTGTTCCCAAAGCACCGCTGCGTGAAACACCAGCTACCGACTGGAAAACATTTACACATGCAGGTAATATAGACTTTTACAGGCTATCCCATCTTTGCGTCAATTACTGGCCCGTTCAAAATCAGGTTTCAAAAACGAGCCTGGTAAATTTTAATGCAAATGAACGACACTGGATATTTAAGTTTACGGAAAGTAAAACCAAATCTTTTACTCCCGAAATACAATATGATGGATGTGAAACCTATTCTTACAGGTGCAACTGCAATGGCGGCGGAGCAAAACCTATGTGTGTGCATGTAAAAACAGCCTTCGATTTTTTGTTGGGCAGGTATGGAAATAATGTTTTCCTCAAGTATAAAAATTGGGATGCAGACAAAAATAAATTGCTTCAACCGTATGGCATCACCGTTACAGATGCGGATGCCGTTTTTTTTAAATTTCACGTTAACTATAACGGAAACCTGGAGATGGAGCCACCGGTGGGCTATGTTAAAGAAGGTGACAAAGAAGTACTAAAAAAAATCCATCTCTCCTTAAAAGCACAAAGTACAGTAGCAGGACTGGCGGTTGTAAGGCCAAAGCCAGCCCCCGGCATCATCATAGATTTTGAAGTGGGCTTTATATTAAACCTCAACAGCAATCGGCTGCAGTTGGGTTTTGAACTGGAGACTGCAAAAGTGTATCATAAAAAAGACCGGACAGATTTAAAAAAAATAAGCCTCAATAATGTAGTAAATCTCCCTTTACTGAGGGAGTTAAATGATGAATTGTACCAACTGGTACACCAGTTGACTGACGGGCAATTAATAGAATATTTAAAAATGAAAGGTCATGGTCATATCAGTAATTATTCAAACCCCTGGAATTTTATTGGAGCGGCGGCAACATTGGCGCTTCGGCAGCATTACATAACCTGCCTGCAGCAAATATGGCCATATCTTTCTGAAAACCCCAACACCTTTGTGTTAATAGAAGGTAAATTCAGCAATGCCAATTGCAAACCGGTTATTGTTAGCAAAAACACCGTGGAATTGTGTTTTGAGATCACAACCGATGAAAGATTTATCAGTATATGGTTAAGGCCAGTGATCAATGGAAAGCCCACCACTAGGGAAGATAACCCGGTAATGCATTTCAATTTCATTTTTATAATTAATAATGTCCTGCATATTATTAAAAATGAGAGTGACATAAAAGTGATCAGTCAATTTCCCAATGGGTTTTTAAAAATACCTGTTGCACAAAAATTGGAAGTAATTCAAAATATCATCGCACCCTTACAGGAAAGGTACCCGGTTACAATTCCTGATGGATTTGAAATAAAAACCATTGTTGTAAATCCGCAGGCACATGTGCTGTTAAAAGAATTTAATAACCAGTACCTCATGCTTCAACCCGAATTTTTGTATGATGATGTATTGGTGGAATATACAACCAATCCGGAGGGCATTGTAGCAACCTTGCCGGATGGTTCGCTGCAGGTGATGGAAAGAGATGCCATTAAAGAGAAGCATTTTTATGAATTGTTGCGCCCCTTGCATCATTCATTTGTCAATCAGCGGCAAAACGATTTTTTCTATGTGCACTTTAATGAAGTAATGAAAGGGAACTGGTTTCTCAATACCGTTCAATACCTGCAGGAAAATAATATTGTGGTAAAGGGGATGGAAGAACTAAAGCGGTTCCGCTACAATACCAACAAGCCAAAATGGGAAATGCAAACCGGCAGTGGAATCGACTGGTTCGATCTGAAAGTAACCGTCAGCTTTGGCGAGCAGGAGGTGGCTTTAAAAGATATCCGGAAAGCCATTATGGGTAAGCAAAATATCGTAGTGCTGGGTGATGGTACTTTTGGTGTACTGCCCGAAGAATGGATAGCCCAATACAGCATGATTATAAAAATGAGCGATGAGCAAAAGGATGGCACGCTTCGGGTGAGCAAACTTCATTTTACTTTAATTGACGATCTGCACAGCCAGGTAGATGATGAAGAAATATTGAAGGAAATAGAAAGAAAAAAGCAAAAGCTCCGTAATATTGAAAACATACAAACCATACAACATAGCAAAGCCATAAAGGCCACACTAAGGCCTTACCAGCTAAGTGGTTTTCAATGGCTGCAAACTTTGGATGAGCTGCAATGGGGCGGTTGCCTTGCAGATGATATGGGCCTTGGTAAAACACTTCAGGTAATTACTTTTTTACAATACCTGAAAGAAAAATACAAAGGCAGTACACACCTGGTGGTATGTCCCACTTCGCTCATCTATAACTGGGAAGGGGAGTTGAAAAAATTTGCACCTGCATTAAAATACTATATTTACTATGGCAGCAGCCGTGAGTTTACAGGTGAACATTTTGAAAATTATGATATCATTATTACCAGTTACGGGCTGGTACGCAACGATATGGAAGCACTGCTTAAATTCGAATGGTATTATATTATTTTAGATGAAAGCCAGGCAATAAAGAATCCGGATGCACTTACTACAAAGGCTGTACAGTTGCTGAAAAGTAAAAACCGTTTGGCCATGAGTGGCACTCCGGTGCAAAACAATACATTTGATTTGTTTGCACAATTTAATTTTTTAAACCCGGGACTTTTGGGTAACAAGGAGTTTTATAAAACCGAATTTGCCAACCCGATTGATAAACACAATGATGCTGACAAAAGCAAACAACTTCGAAAATTGGTTTATCCTTTTTTGTTACGCAGAACCAAGGAACAGGTAGCGGGCGACCTTCCTGATAAAACAGAAACTATTCTTTGGTGCCAGATGCCTAAGGAGCAACGTAGTGTATATGAAGATTACAAAAATTATTACCGCAAGATGCTCATGAAAAAGATTGAAGAAGAGGGAATGGCAAAGGCGGGTATGTATATACTGGAAGGTTTGCTGCGCCTGCGACAAATATGCGATAGCCCCCAACTGGTAAAAGATAAAGAAGTAACTACTACACAAAGTATTAAAATTGAAGAACTATTGAGGGAGGTTGAAGAGAATACCGGTAGTCACAAGCTGCTTGTATTTAGCCAGTTTACCGAAATGCTGCAGTTGATAAAAACGGCGCTGCAGCAAAAAAATATTTCCTTTGCTTATCTGGATGGAAGCACCCCAGCTATAAAAAGAAAAGAGGCCGTCAACAATTTTCAGAACGATGCATCAATTAAAGTTTTCCTGATAAGTTTAAAGGCGGGTGGTGTGGGACTAAATTTAACGGCAGCAGATTATGTATATATAGTTGATCCGTGGTGGAACCCTGCTGCAGAACAGCAGGCCATTGACCGTACCCATCGCATAGGGCAAACGCGAAAGATATTTGCCTATAAAATGATTTGTAAAGACACAGTGGAGGAAAAAATAGTTCAGTTGCAACAACGTAAAAAACAACTGGCCAACGATTTGGTAACAGAAGATGCAGGCTTTATTAAAAAGTTAAACAGCGAAGATGTAGCATTTTTGTTTAGTTGATTAATCTTTTTTATTACTTTTCTTTGTACCATGCAATCGGATTTCTATTAAGGTTTGGTGGAGTCGAACGCTTGTACATGCTGTCATAGTGGGCCAAACCTGGCATAGTCATCTTTTGATTGATTATTTTCTCATCCTTGAAAATCAAAAGTGACACTTTGGATTTTCAAGGATGAATTTATATCTTAGCGCTATGATTCAACGTTTTCTACAGGCTGAGATATGGAAACTTCTGAAGGCTTTTCCGGCGGTTTGCATCCTGGGCCCCAGGCAGGTTGGTAAAACTACCCTTGCCAAAGCTATTACGGCTACTTTTAAAAAGCCGGCGCTTTATTTAGACCTTGAAAACCCGTTGGACAGGCGCCGTCTCAGTGACCCCTTTACATTCCTTACAGACAACAGCGACCGTTGTATCATTATTGATGAAGTACAGGTAATGCCGAAATTATTTGCTGTACTCAGATCTGTCATTGACAACAACAGGCGTAACGGGCGGTTTATTTTATTAGGTAGTGCTTCACCGCAATTGGTGAAAGGCGTAAGCGAATCATTGGCCGGAAGAATTGCTTACCGGGAACTGACGCCACTGAATATTCTTGAACTGCCTGAAAATATTGATAAGAACAAGCACTGGCTCAGAGGTGGCTTTCCATCTTCCCTGCTAAGCCGGAGCGAAGCAATGGCAGGAGAATGGATGACAGGGTTTGTACGAAGTTATGTGGAAAGAGATTTAAGCATTTTATTTGGGGTAGAGTTTACAGCAAGTATTACAGCAAGGTTATTGAGCATGCTGGCTCATACACATGGCCAGGTATGGAATGCAGAAATGATTGCACGCAGTATGGGTATCACTGCACCAACGGTTACCAGGTACATAGATTACTTACAGGGCGCTTATTTGTTACATCGGTTACAGCCATTTCATGTTAACACCAGGAAGCGCCTTGTAAAAGCGCCGAAAATTTATATCAGGGATAGCGGACTGCTTCATAATGTTAGTAATATAACAAACATGAATACACTAAAAGGGCACCCCCTGGCGGGCAATTCGTGGGAAGGGTATGTAGTTGAGCAGGTGCTGCAGGCATTGCCTTCCGGACTGCAATTGTATTATTACCGTACACAGGCAGGTGCCGAATGTGATATGGTATTGGCAAGGGGTGTGCATCCCATTGCAAGCATTGAAGTGAAGCTGAACAATGCTCCCAATATCAGTAAGGGATATTATCAAAGCATTGAAGATCTTAAGACGAAAAAAAATTATATTGTTGTTCCGGATATAGAAACCTACAAAACGGGCAATGGTATTTTGATTGCGAATCTTAAAGACTTTGTGCAAAATCATCTTCCAAAAATAAAATAATCATCCTTGAAAATCAAAAGCGTGACTTTGGATTTTCAAGGATGAAATTGATGTGTTCTCTTGAATTACCTGGCTTTATTTTTTACCCATACTGCCAAACAATCCGCTTAAAACTTTTAATGCATTTTCTACCACGCCGGCATTGCTGATGGGTAATTTCAAATATGTCTGCCCTGTCTCCTTATCTGTTTCTGTAATATTGTTCACCAGGCGTTGAGTGCTTTCCGGGTTGCTTAAAATATTTAATAAGCCTTCTAAAAACCCAGCTCCTTTTTCTACTACATCTTCCTCTGCCGTTTTACTGGCGGTGCCATTTTCAGTATCCGGTGTTTGGCTTTCATTTGCCACATTCATCTCTGCCTGTGGTGTATTTTCTTCTTCTGCTAATTCTACCTCTACTATACTGCCATCAGGCTCTACAGCCATCTGCTTTTCAATTTCTCTTTCCTCATTTACATCAACGCTTGTTGGTATATCCGTTAATCCTGAAGTGACAGATTCTACAGATTTCATAAACTGTTTAAACTTATTATCACCCATGAAAATATCATTATCGCCACCATCCAAAATACCCGCTGCAACTCCCTTCTTAAATTTCAATACATCAAGCATCCGATGCTCAATGCTATCCTGCGAAACCAGGTTGATGATGCTCACGTTCTTCTTCTGGCCAAGCCTGTAAATACGCCCGATCCTTTGTTCCAATACAGCCGGGTTCCATGGAATATCCAGGTTGACCATATAAGCGGCTGATTGTAAATTAAGCCCTACGCCACCTGCATCGGTTGATAAAAATACTTTGCAATTTTTGTCGTTCGTAAAATTGGCATACAGGTCACCTCTCTTCTTGCCTGGTATGCCACCATGCAGGTATTCAAACCCAATATTTCGTTGTTTTAAGATGATAGCCACCAGTCTTGTCATGCGTTCCCACTGGCTAAAAATAACCACTTTCTCATCCGGCATAGCCAGTATCTCATCTAAAATATTTTGCAGCTCATCTAATTTTGTTTGATGGTTGGTTTCCTGGTCAACGATATAAGTAGTATCACTCACCATTCGCATCATGTTCAGGAACATTAATAATTTTTGTCGGTCTTCCTCATTTAAGAAATGCATGCGTTTCCATTTGTTAACCAGCTTTGCAACATTGTCTGCGTAGTCCTTATGCAATTCGGCCTGCTGTTGCGTGAGTGGTACAAAAAGGTTTTTATCCATCCTTATGGGCAGGTCTTTCAGTACTTCTGTTTTGGTGCGACGCAGCATTACATCCTGTAGCAAGATGCCCACATCATTCAAATCTTTATAACCAATTACTTTTCCTGTTTCGGCCTCTGTTACCTGGTGCCTTGACAAGAAATTATGCAATGAACCAAGCATATAGGGGTTTACAATTTGCATCAAAGAATACAGGTCTTCAATTTTGTTTTCCACAGGTGTGCCGGTTAGTACCAGGGCATAGGTGGTTTTAATTTTTTTGATCGCTGCCGATGTTTTCGTTTTCCAGTTTTTTATACGCTGTGCTTCATCCAGGATCAAAACATCGGCCTGCATATTATTGATCTCAAAAAAATCGTTGGAAGCCATTTGATAACTCACAATGATATAATCAGCAGTGCTGGTGTTATAAAGTTTTTTTCTTGTTAAAATATTCCCCTCTATCACATTTACATTCTTATTACCGGTAAACTTTTCAATCTCTGTTTTCCACTGGTATTTTAACGAGGTGGGGCAAATAATAATCGCAGTGCGGATGTTAAATTGTCTTCTCAATACTTCTGTACTTACAATGGCCTGCAATGTTTTACCAAGTCCCATGTCATCTGCCAGGATACACCTGCCTGCTTTTACTGCAAATAGAACCCCTTTTTCCTGGTAGCGGAATAATTTGGCTTTGCTG